>DATCFW010000264.1:0-5167 GCA_036509295.1 Solirubrobacteraceae bacterium
TCAACTCGGGCTCGTTCATCGGCCGCGGCAAGGGCGCCCGACTCGAGGACACGATCACCAAGACCAACCTCGAGGCCGCCGACGAGGTGGTGCGCCAGCTGCGCCTGCGGGACATCGGCGGGATCATCGTCATCGACTTCATCGACATGGCCCGCGCTCGCAACCGCGACGCCGTGCTCAAGGTGCTGCGCAAGGCGCTGGACGAGGACCGCACCAAGACCTTCGTCGTCGAGATCTCCCCGCTCGGACTCGTTGAGATGACCCGCCAGAACGTCACCGAGGGCGTCCGCGAGATCATGACCCGGTCGTGCCCGACCTGCGACGGCGAGGGCGTCATCAAGTCCGAGGAGACGATCGCGATCGAGTTCGAGCGCCGCATGCTCGACCTGGCCAAAGAGACCGACGCCGACGCGATCCTGCTGCAGATGAATCCGCGAGTCAGCGCCGAGTTCACCGGCAACGACGCCCGCGTGCTCCAGGCGGTGGAGGAGGAGACCGGCAAGGTGTTCGTGTTCGAGGGCTCCGAGGGCCTGCCGCTGGAGCATTTCCGGGTGCTCCTGGAGGGCAATCGCGAGCAGGTGCTCGAGCGCGCCCTCCCGTTCCGCGAGGGAGAGGAGGTCCACGTCGAGATCGTCGAGCCCCACATGTACAGCCCGGGCGACGCGGTGGCCAAGATCGACGGCTACATCATCTCGATCCGCGGCGGCACCAGGTTCGTGGGGGAGAAGCACCTCGTGCGGATCGACGAGGTCGGTCGGACCTCCGCGGTGGCCTCCTTGCTTGACGTCAACCCGCCCGGGGAGGCGGGCTCCGGGGGCCAGAACGGCGATTCGGGCGATGAACTAGACTCGAAGCCTCGGCGTCGCGGCCGCAGAGGCGGGCGGCGACGTTCGGGTGCCACGGCCGGTACGGCCGCGGGACCGTCTGACTCCGAGTAAGCCCGTGTCAGCAACATCCGGGGGAAACCCCCGGAGACCCCCCAAAAATGACTATGTATGAGCATCCGGGGGAAACCCCCGGAGACCCCCAAAAGATGACCATGTATGAGCATCCGGGGGAAACCCCCGGAGACCCCCAAAGATGACTATGTACGCGATCGTCAAGACAGGTGGAAAGCAGTACCGCGTCCAGCAGGACGAGACGCTGCTGATCGAGCGGCTGCCCGTCGAGGACGGGGCGACCGTGACGCTGCAGCCGCTGCTATACGTCGACGGCGCCGATGTCGTGGACGGAGATGACATCAGCAAGGTGACCGTCGAGGCGCGCGTCGTCGCGCACGAGCGCGGCCCCAAGCTGCGGATTGTCAAGTTCAAGCCCAAGCGTGGTTACAAGCGGCGCAACGGCCACCGCCAGGAGCTGACGCGGATCCAGATCACCTCGCTTACGCTGGGTGGATCGGGACGCGGTCGTCGCTCCGCCGTCGCGGCGCCCGAGCCCGTCGCCGCCGAGCCCGCGACCACGGAGGCCAGCGATGGCGCATAAGAAGGGCCTCGGCTCCAGCCGCAACGGCCGCGACTCCAAGCCCAAGTACCTCGGTGTCAAGATCTTCGCCGGCCAGACCGTGACCGGCGGCGAGATCATCGTCCGCCAGCGCGGAACCGTGTTCAAGCCTGGCGAGGGCGTCGGGATCGGCCGTGATGACACGCTCTTCGCCCGCGCGGCCGGAACGGTGCAATTCACCGCCGGCCGGCGCGGCCGGGTCATTTCGGTGACGCCCGCCGCCGCCTCACCCTCCGCCTAGCCGCGCCGCGCCTGCAACGACGGCCACGAAGCAGGGGCGCCGGTCGGCAAACGTCCCACCGGACCCGATCGTGGCGCGCAGAGGGACGTTTGCCGGCGCGTGAGCGTCGTCAGCTGGCGGCCACCGCCCCTGCGGCCACGCCAATACCCACTCCCTTTCGATAGCTCTCCCGTTTCCGTTGCACCGACCGCCCCATCACATGGAGGGCCGGTGACGCAAGTCCCCGCCCGCTGCTAGAGGGCGGGGATCTCCGACGTGCACAGCGGGCAGCGGCGCGCCTTGATCGGGATCGCGCTCGTGCACGCCGGACAGTCCCGCGTGTCCGGGTCCTCCTGGGTGCGGCGGGCCATCAACGCGGTGTAGGGCCGGACGACGAAGAAGAAGATCACCGCCGCCGTGGTCAGGAACGTGAAGACGTTGTTGAGGAAGTCGCCGTACCGGAAGTGGCTGCTGTTGATCGTGAACGACAGCGCTGAGAAGTCCGGCTGGCCGAAGATGAGGGCGATGATCGGGGTAATCAGATCCGCAATGAACGCTTTGAGCAGCGCGGCGAACACGACGCCGATCACGAACGCCACCGCCAGCTCGACCAGGTTCCCGCGCAACAGGAACTTCTTGAAATCGGCCAACACGGACATCGGAGCAACCTCCCAGTTGATCGAAAGCGGTGCGGGCAGACTATGGGCCGCGCCGGGCGTCAACCGTCCTGGGACGTGGATCGCAGCAGGATCTCGTTGATGTCGACCTCGGGCGGCTGGGAGACGGCCCACATCACCGCGCGGGCGACGTCCGACGCCGACAGCGCGGTCGCTGGCCGGTTGTCAAAGAATGGCGTGTCGACCATGCCCGGCTCGATCAGCGTGACCCGGACCCCGGTGCCGTTCAGCTCCTGGCGAGCGCCCTCGCCCAGCGCCGTCACCGCCCACTTCGTCGCCGAGTACAGCGAGCCCGGCAGCGCCCGCCGGCCGGCGACCGATCCGGTGAGCAGCAGGTGCCCCCGCGCCTCGGTCACCGCCTGGATCGTGGCCCGGATCGTGAGCGCAGCGCCATACACGTTGGTCAACACCATTGACTTCCAGTACTCCGGCGACTCGGCGGTGAAGCCGCGCTTGCCCCCGAAGCCGGCATTGGCGAACACGACGTCGAGCCGCCCGAACCGCTCGAGCACTGCCGCCACCATCGACTCCTGGTCATCCCATTCGGTGACATCGCAGCGGATCGCCAGCGCCCGTTCGCCGTCCCCGAGCTCACCCGCCAGGTCCCGCAGGCGGTCCATCGAACGTGCCGCCAGCGCCACCCGGTAGCCGGCCTGCGCGGCGGCCCGGGCGGTGGCGGCGCCGATGCCCGAGGAGGCGCCGGTGATCAGGAAGACGGGATCGGACATAAGGGCTCGGGTCTGGCCAGAGGCCTACCCTCAGGTATAGAATGCACGATCGCGCGCGAATTCACGTCCAGGCCGGCGGCGGCGGCGACGGCTGCCTGAGCTTCCGCCGGGAGGCGCACGTGCCCAAGGGCGGTCCCGATGGGGGCGATGGTGGCCGGGGCGGGGACGTGGTCCTCGTCTGCAACGAGTCGCTGCGTGATCTCGAGGCGTTCCGGCGCAGCTCGCACTTCAAGGCCCGGCGCGCCGGTCACGGCGAGGGCTCGCTCCGCCACGGCGCCGACGGCGGGACACTCGAGCTGTCGGTTCCGCCCGGCACCGAGGTCCTGGTCGAGCGCGACGGGGCTCGGTATGACCTCGTCAGCGCCGGCCAGCGCGCCATCGTGGCGCGGGGCGGGTCCGGCGGGCGCGGCAACAAGCGGTTCGCCGGCCCTACTCACCAGACCCCCCGGTTCGCCGAGAAGGGCCTCGTCGGCGAGGAGACGTGGCTGACGCTGCAGCTGAAGCTGCTCGCCGATGTGGGGCTCATCGGGCTCCCCAACGCCGGCAAGTCCTCGCTGCTGTCACGGCTCACGCGGGCTCGCCCGAAGGTCGCCGGCTACCCGTTCACGACGCTCTCACCCGTCCTGGGGACGCTGCAGACCGAGACCCGGCAACTGGTGATCGCCGACATCCCCGGGCTGATCGAGGGCGCCAGCGACGGCGCCGGGCTCGGCCACGAGTTCCTGGCCCACGTCGAGCGCACCGCCCTGCTCGTCCACGTACTCGATCTCAGCCCGCTCGACGGCTCGGACCCGGTGGTCAACCACGCGACCGTCGAGCGCGAACTCGACGGCTATGACCCCCGGCTGGCGGTGCTGCCGCGCATCCTCGCGCTGTCCAAGGCCGACCTGGTGGACGCCCGCACCGCTGACGCCGCCCGCTCGGAGTGGTCAGAACGCCTCGGGCCCGACGTGCCGGTGCTCGTCACCTCGTCGGTCACCCGGGCGGGCCTCGCCGAGCTGGCCACCGAGCTCGTCCGCCGCGTCCCGGAGCTGTCCGCCCCCGCCGAGGTCCCGATCGCCGCCGGGGCACCGGCCGCCACCGACCTCGCGGAGCATCGGGTGTTCCGCCCGATGCCACCGCGGGCGTACACCGTGCGGCGGACCGGAGATGCCAGCTTCAGCGTCACCGGCGAGGGAGTCGAACGGCTGCTCGCTCGCTATGACCTCGACAACGAGGAGGCGCTCGCCCATCTGGAACGGCGGCTGCGAGGGCTCGGGGTGCTCGCCGCGCTCGCGGCTGAGGGGTTCGCGGCCGGCGACGATGTGGAGATCGGCGGGGTGGCGTTCGATCTGGACCCCGATCGGTAGATCCGGCTGGTCGGGCCGGCGCCCGACTCGCAGTTGTGAAGCGGACGTGTAGGATCTGCGCCCGTCCGGCCGGGACACGAAGCGATCTGGAGGAGAGCTATGCGTCGTATCGCTGTTGTGGGTGCCGTTCTGTGCGCTGTGGCCGCGCTGGCCGTCCCGGCCGGTGCCAAGGTGCTGAGGGTCGGTTCCTTCCACGGAATCAAGGGTCAGTTCACATCGATCCAGGCGGCCGTCGACGCGGCCCGGCGCGGTGACTGGATCCTGATCGGACCCGGGGATTACAAGACCCGCCAGATCCGCACGCCAAAGGGGGCGCCGAACTTCCCCGCGGGGGTGCTCGTCACCACCCGGGGCCTGCACATCCGCGGAATGAGCCGCAGCCAGGTGATCGTCGACGGCACGCGGCCGGGATCGTCGGCGTGCAGCAACAAGGCCGCCGCGCAGAACTTCGGCCTCAAGGCCGCCGCCAGCGGCCCGAGCGAGAGTCCTTATGCAACCGCCGCCGCCGCCGGCAAGCCATCGGGCGTCAACGGCCTGATGGTGTGGAAGGCCGCGAACGTCTCGATCGAGAACCTCACCGCCTGCAACTTCCTCGGCGGCGCACGCGACGCCGGGAACGAGATCTGGTGGAACGGGGGCGCCAACAGCGGCAAGGTCGGCGGGCACGGCTACCGCGGCGCCTACCTGACCACC
>DATCFW010000265.1:0-10297 GCA_036509295.1 Solirubrobacteraceae bacterium
TGGTGCTCCTTCTCATCAGTCGGCGGGAACGGACCGACGAGCTTGGACGCCACGGTGGTCAGAAAGCACCAAAGCGATCATCAGGCTGCCGTACGGAATCTCGATTGTGTTCCGTCGTCCCAGCGCATACGAACGGCATACGTCTGAGAGCTGAGCCGGCCCGTCGCCGCGGGGTAGCACGATGCAAGATCGATGGGGACCGCGGTGCTCTCTGCCGATTCGAGGTGAGATTGCCGCGCGCTGATACGGTCGGTGTGTAATGCAGGCTCAACGCGGACTGGCATTTGAGTGATTGTCGCCGGGGTTGATGTTGGCGGCACCAATATTGAGGTCGGGGTCGTCGATGACGAGCATCACGTCATCGACCGTGCTAAACGCGACACGCCAACTACGGGTCCTGACTCTGTGCTCACAGCCATTGCGGAGCTCGTTGAGTCGCTGAGCGAGTCGCCGACCGCCGTGGGCGTGGGTATCCCGGGCGTGGTCCACGACGGCCGGGTGTTGACGGTCCCCAACCTGTCGGGCTGGGTCAGTGAGGTCGATCTGGGACTCGAGCTCGGACGACGGCTCCGCGTCCCGGTCGTCTTGGGAAATGATGTCAATGTCGGCCTGCTCGGTGAATGGGTTGCCGGCGCGGCACGCGACGCCGACAACGTCGTGGGCGTGTGGATGGGCACCGGCATCGGCGCCGGACTGATCCTGGACGGCCGCCCGTTCAACGGCTCTCGCGGCGCCGCCGGCGAGCTCGGTCACGTCGTCGTGCGCCCCGGCGGGGCATTGTGCAGCTGCGGCCGACGCGGCTGCGTCGAGGCCTACGCCGGCAGGCGGTCGATGGCCGCGATCGCGGCGGCGATGGTGGACGCCGGCCGTCACACCTCGCTGTTCTCCATCCAAGAACACCAGGGCAAGAAGAAGCTGACCTCGAAGGTCTGGGCGCAGGCCCTCAACGAGTCCGACGAGCTTGCCGAACAGCTGTTCGAGATGGCCGTCGAGACACTCGGGCTCGGGATCGCATCCGTCGTGAACCTGGTCGACGTTGAACTCGTGGTGATCGGCGGGGGGCTCGCCGAGAAGCTCGGGCAGCAGCTCGCCGATCGGTTGCAGGCCGCCGCCACCCCGTGGATGCTGCGTCCCAACCCAGAGCTCAGGTGGGTGACCGCCGCTCTCGGGGACGACTCGGGCGTCGTCGGCGCGGCGGCGCTGGCCCGAGCGACCGCGATCGCTCAATGATCAGGCCGAGTGACAACCAAGTCGCCCCAAGATCTGATATGGCGACCTGGTTGATCGCTACGTGCGGCCCTCTGTGAGCAAGGCGGCAGCGCTCCCGGTGGGCGGCGCCGCTTTCGGAGGACTCATGCCCGGCCGGGAGAGGTGATGGGTTGGTCGCTGGCCTGTGAGGTGCCTGCCTGCAGTTGGAGCGCGCTGGTGACAAGGGGGAAGTGGCTGAATGCTTGGGGTGTATTGCCCAACTGCCGGCCGGCCTTGGGGTCCCATTCTTCGCTGAGCAGTCCGACGTCGTTGCGCAGGGCGAGGAGACGTGTGAAGAGTTGGGTTGCCTGGGTGTGCTGTCCCGCGAGTTGAAGGGCGTCGACGAGCCAGAAGGAACAGGCGAGGAAGAGGCCCTCGCCCCCGGGCAGTCCGTCGCCGGAGTCAGTCGTTTGGTAGCGCTTGACGAATCCGTCCTCGGTGAGGTTTCTCTGGATGGCGGCGATAGTGCCCAGGACCCGGGGGTCGGTCGGTGGGAGAAACCCGACGCGCGGGATCATCAGCAGGCTGGCGTCCAGGGCGGGGGAGCCGTAGGCCTGCGTGAAGGTGTTGCGGCCGGAGTCATAGCCGTGGGCTAGGACGTCGGCGTGGATGGTGTCGCGCAACTGTTCCCATTGGTCGGCGGGTCCGGGGAGGTCTCGGTGCTCGCGGATCGCTCTAACCATGCGGTCGGTCCCGACCCAGGCCATGACCTTGGAGTGGGTGAAGTGTCGGCGGTCGCCCCGCATTTCCCAGAGTCCATTGTCGGGTTGGTCCCAGTTGCCCTCGAGGTGGTGCATGAGGGCGAGCTGGAGGTCCCAGGCGTCGTCATGGGCACTGATTCCGGCGTTGCGGGCCAGCGATAAGCCGTCGAGGGTCTCGCCCCAGACATCGAGCTGGAGCTGGTCAGATGCCGCGTTGCCGGTACGCACCGGCTTGGAGTTCTCGTACCCGGCTAGCCATGGCAGTTCGGCCTCGGGGAGCCGCCGGGTTCCGTCCAGGGCATACATGATCTGCAGATCAGCGGGGTCTCCAGCGACTGAGCGCAGCAGCCACTCCCGCCACGCCTTGGCCTCGTTGAGATATCCGGACGCCAGCAAGGCCTGCAGCGTGTAGGTGGCGTCGCGTAGCCAGCAGTATCGGTAGTCCCAGTTGCGCGGACCGCCGAGCTGTTCGGGCAGCGAGGTGGTCACGGCCGCCACAATCCCGCCGGTCGGGTGGTATGTCAGTGCCTTCAGGGTAAGCAGCGAACGGGTGACCGCATCGCGATAGGGACCAGTGATCGGCGTCCCGGCGCTGACCCAGTCGTTCCAGAACGTTCCGGTCTCGGCCAGCGCCTTCTCTGGGTCCAGGATCTTGGGCGACGGTTCATGACTGGGATGCCAGGTCAGGACGAACGGCACTCGGTCCCCGGGTCGGACTGTGAACTCCGAGATCGTCGCCCATTCATGGCCTTCGGTTGGTGCCGGGGTGCGCAGGCGGACACGGTCAGGACCGGCCACCGCGATCATCTGGTCATCGTGGTGTCGCACCCACGGAACCACCCGGCCGTAGTCGAAGCGCAGCCGCAGGCTCGAGCGCATCGGCACGGCGCCGCTGACCCCTTCCACGATCCGCACGATGTCAGGAGCGTGGTCGCGCGGCGGCATGAAGTCGGTGACGCGGACGGTTCCCTCAGGGGTCGTCCAATCCGTCTGTAGGACTAGGGTGTTCTCGAGGTAACGGCGGCTGGCGCAGGTGCCCCCGGCGACGGGCGCGACCTGCCAGTGGCCAGCGTCCGGGGTGTCCAGGAGAGCGGCGAAGCAGGCTGGGGAGTCGAACCGGGGAAGACACAGCCAGTCGACAGAGCCGGCGTTACTGACCAATGCAGCGGACTGGAGGTCTCCGATCACGGCGTAATCCTCAATGCGCGGCATCAGGCGCAGTCTGACATGGACCCCATGCGGGCGTGCTCGTCGCTTGGCCTCGGCGGTACCGTCTGAGCCGGGAATCAGACGAACCTCGAGGTCGGGAGCGCGGATGCTGCTGTCAGGAAAATCGATTGTGGTGACCGGCGGCAACAGCGGTATCGGCGAGGCGATCGTGGTCGCCGCGGCGGCCGAAGGGGCGAACGTCGTGATCGACTACGTCGCCCATCCCGAGGAGGCCACCTCGTTGATCGCGAAGGTCGAGGCAGCCGGCGGGCATGCCGTCGGGGTTCGGGCCGACGTCTCCCAGGCCGCTGATCTAGCGAAGATGATGCAGACGGCCGTCGACACGTACGGGCGGCTGGACGTGTTGATCAATAACGCGGGGATCGAGACCCGTACCTCGTTGCTCGATACGACCGAGGCGGACTTTGAGAAGGTTATGGCGGTCAACATGAAGAGCGCCTTCTTCGGCACTCAGGCCGCGGCCAAACAGTTCATCGCCCAGGGCGGGGGCGGGTTGGTGCTCAACATCTCCTCGGTGCACGAGGACTGGCCGATGCCCGGCAACATCGCCTACTGCGTCTCCAAGGGCGGGATCCGAATGTTGACCCGGACCGCGGGCGTCGAGCTGGGCGAGCACGACATCCGGGTGGTCAACATCGCTCCCGGGGCGGTCAGCACCCCCATCAACGCCTCCACCGAGAGCGACCCCGCCGAGATGAAGGCCCTCGACCGAGCGATCCCGCTCGGGCGGATCGCGCAATCCAGTGAGATCGCCGACGTGGTCGTATTCCTGGCCTCCGGCAAGGCCGGCTACATGACCGCCACCACAGTCGTCATCGACGGCGGCATCATGCAGGGCAGCGTCGGACTGTGACCCCGGAGCCGAACTTCCCGCGCTCCCACCGCCGGCCGGCCGGCACACCGTGTGCTTGCCAGGAGCTTCCGCTCGGTCGACGCTGCCGGCGCGAGCTGACGTGCCCCACGGCACGATTCGGAAGACACACGCCGCCACTGTCTGGTCACCCATGATCGAGGCGCACGCCCCAGCTGGTGGTCAAGGACTCACCCGCCTGTAACCGAATCAGGCCCTCTCCGCTCTGAAAGGCATTGGGCGGAGAGGTCATCGGCTCAGTGCCTAGCCCCCGGCGCCGGCGACCGGGACTTAAGGTATCGCCGGTGTAGATCTCGATGACCGGGTAGTGCTCGTCGACCCACAGCTGCACGCAGCTATGGTCCGGGGCGATGAGGCGCGCCCAGGCTCGGCCGTCGGCGTCACGATCAAGGTCGGTGAACGGCGTGTCGAGCTTCTGGTCGCCGAGGCGCCGGGGCGCCCGGAAGTCGAACTGCGTCCCCTGCACCGGCGCGGTCCCGGTGGGAAGTTGACGCTCGTTGTCGGTCAGGATGCGGGTGAAGGCCCCCAGCTCCAGTAAGCAGTCGTCAATCCTCCCGCGACCCGGGGACAGGTAGGGGTGCTGTCCGGCGGCGTAGGGGCAGGCCCCGTCCCCGACGTTGGTGGCGGTCGTCGCGACCACCAGACCACCAGCAGCGACGAGCTCATAGGCGACCTGAACGTCAACGGCAAAGGGATAGCCCATCAGGGGGTGCAGCCGGGTGGCCATCACCACCCGGCTGGCCTCGTGGACAACCGCCTGCCAGGACCGCCAGCGCAGGAAGCCGTGAATCGCGTTGTGCTTGGCGGGCTCAGTGAGCGCAACGCCGTAGTCGGTACCGTCAAAGCGGTAGCGGCCGTCGGCGAGGCGATTGGGCCACGGGATCAGCGGCGCGCCGTGGGCACCATCGCACATGGTGTCGACGGGGTAGGGGTCAAGCACCCGGCGTTGCCCCACCACGTACTCCCGAACACCGCCGCCAACCTCGACGATCGTCGCCCGCTCAGAGCCGTTGCGGATCTCGAACTGCTCACCCGACGGTGCAGTAGTCACGACGCTCCTTCCTCCTGCTGGAACTCCCCGTCAAGCGCGGGGTCCGGCGGTTGGCGACGATCGTGCCCGCCGTCCGGGACGACGGTCAGCGTAGTGTCCCACGTGGGGTCCTGTCGACCGGCCGCTTGGACGGTCTGCAGCCAGCGCTGGATCTCGCCCTGGTGCTCGGCGAGCGCGACTGTCTTGAGGTCTGAGAGCATCAGCGTCAGTCGCTGGGGTACCTGGACGCTGTCGGCGCCATAGCGCCAGATCTGGCCGACGGCCAGGCCGAGGTAGCCGCTGAAGCTCAGCTCAGGGACGACGACGCGCAAGACTTTCTCCGTGTCGCGATGGCAGCCGGGATGCAGGTGAAGAGTGGCCAGCCGGCGAAGCAGGTCGTGAAGGACGTCGATCGCCTGCACCGCTGTGGTCGGATCATTGATCCCGGGCGAGAGTGCCCGTTGTGCAATGTCCACCAGCTGGCGAAACCCGAAGGCCAGATCCTGCTCGAGCGTGCGCTCTGTGCCAACCGAGAAGTGCGCGAGCAACGCGTGCTCGTCGATTCCGCCGGATCCATAAACCTGCACGAGCGGCGCGCCGGCGGGAACGTAGTCACCCACTCGCGGCACCATCACGAGCTGGCACTCCGCGGCGCGAGCCAGCTTGACCAGTGCGGCGCCGTCAACCGCTGCGATCACCCCTGGCTCGCGGGCGGCGATGGTCCCGCACGCTGGCCCCAGAGCCATCTCGCGCCCGCCGTCATTGAAATGCTCGGCCGCCAGGCGGCGGGTCAGGCAGGCTCGTGACTCCTTGCCGATCGAGTCGACGATCGTTGCTGCGCGGATCATGTTGGCGATATGCGCGACATAGCGAATGAACATCGCGACGCTGACGAGGACCAGCCCGAACGACACCGTGACCGCCAGCCTCGGGACGAAGTTGTCATGGGTGCCGGTGCCGCGCACGGCGCGCAGAATCACCATCGCGTACACAAACGTGGCCAGGAAGATCCCCAGCGACAGCTGGATCGTGCGGTCGCGCAGAAACGTGCGCAGCACCCGCGGCGAGAACTGACCGCTGGTGAGCTGAAGCACGACGATCGTGATCGAGAACACCAGTCCGGTAAACGTGATCATCGCCTGGATGATCGAGGACAGAAACGACCGCGCGCCTGCCGGCGGCCCCGGGAATAGGAACAGCGCCCGGGTCGCGCCCACCGAGTGGTCGACTGACACCAGGCCGATCCCCAGGCCGATCGCCGCCACCACGCACAGCGACGGCAGCGGCCAGAACGCAGAGCGAACGACCTCACGCGCGTGATCGGACAGGACGCGCCTCATGTTCACATCTTCCCAGCCGCATCCGACGAGCCCGTACCGGGAGCCCCCGTGCGGGATTCCGGCTCGCGCGAGGCCTCCTCGGGGTCATCCCTCGGGCTTCTGCTCCGGATATTCGTGCCCGGGGACGGTGCGCGACGGCGGCGCGCGGGGTGGGGTGTCCGTTTTCTGCCGTGTGGACGAGCCGGGCCTCGCCGCCTACCCTCGGGTGACGATCGCGCCCTGCCAGCCTCGCAACGGATGGCGTTCTCAGCGCTTCAGCGCCCGTACTGGATCGGCCAGAGCAGTTCTCCACGGCCGGTCGTGACGTCGACCAGCCGTGGAGGCGCGGCAGCGACAACGGCGTCCAGCTTCCGAAGGAAGGAGCTGAAGCTTCCAGAACAAGAAAAGCCCCGCGTTGCCGTTGCGGAGCTTTTCTCCATGCGCCCGAGAAGACTCGAACTTCCACGGACCATTCGGTCCACAAGGCCCTCAACCACGTACGCGCCGAGTAGATGCTCTGACCAGCGTCCAGATTGGGCAAATCGTGGGGTTCGTTGGACACATTGGACGAGATTGACGGGGTGGATGTTGTCACGCGTGTTGTCACGCCGGCTGGGGACTCCGTTGGCGCTCCCGGCGCGCAATGCTCGTCCAGGGGGCGTCTGAGCCACTCGCCGAGGAGGGGGTCGAGCACGAATGGTCGATCGATGCGAGCGTCCATGTGATGTCATGCGGATGATCGCAACCTGACGAGTTGTCTGGCCGGTCACTACGCAGCTATCCCGTCCACCGCCGGCCGTGCCGGTCCGAGGTGCCACGCGCGGTCCCATCGAGCAGTGGGTTGAGAAATGGGCGCACGACATCGAGCGCTACATGGAGCGTGTGCGCGGTCGGCAGGAGAGATCTCCGTGCCTCGGCCGCATAGCCGCGTTCCCACAGGCCGAGATCTGCACATCGAACCGTGCGGGCAGAGCGACGGCGCGCCGGTCCTCCTGCGACCGCACCGCTGCCATCTGCGCGTCCGCTGCGATAGTCGCACCGAGCGAGATTGCGACGAGGTCGACCAAGTCTCGAAAGCGGGTCGACGGGTTCTGCTTGTTCTGGCCGTATCCATCAAAGGTCGCTGCAACCTTGTCCGCGACGTGATCGACCAGCGGGTATGCGCGATAACCGCTTTGCTCAACGGCGGGCATCGCGATACCCGCGATGGGGGCACCTCTTCGGGCTGACCCGTCATCCGGACGTCGGCGCCGACGAGGTCTACGTGAAAGCTCGTCCAGACGGTGTTTCCGATGTAGGCGCTGATCGGGAGTCGGACATCCGCGGCGCCGTCCGCTACCGCTTGCATTGGGCCGACCTCGAAGCGGAACCAGTCTCCGATGTCGAGGCTCGCGGCCCGTCGGAGTTCCGCCTCGACCAAGGCGCGCTCTCCCTCGTGGTAGACGTCGACGTCCCTTGGACGCACGGACCCCCAGGTCCCGCGCAAGCAGGGCGACGGCGCCCTTCACAATCCATCCGTCGTCGACCATGTAGAGACGCTTCAGCAGTCGGTCGTACGCCATCTGGCGTTGGAGCTGCGGCAATTCCCACTTGCTCTCCTTGGCCAAGGCCTTGAGCTTGTCCGTCAGGGCGCGACGGAATGCAGCCGGTGAGGCGTACGGCCCAGCCGCGGTCATGGGGTTGCTTCGGGAGATGGGCGGGGGGGCGCGGACGGCTGGTCCTCCATCTGTGCCTCAAGGAGCCATACGGATGTTTGGGGATCCCCGACCAGTTCGAGCAACCATCGGAGGAGCCCCAGCCCGTCGCCGCGCCGGAGCCCAAATCGATAAGCGTGAGGTCGAAGTGCCTTCGTGAACGAGCTCGGGTAGTCGAAGACGCGACGAATGCCGTCGGCAATGACGTTGGCGACCGCCTCGGGATCATCCCGGTCATGCAAGAGGTCGGAGGCAACCCGGGAGGGAAGGGTCACGGGCAGCCCGCGCAGCAGGATCCAGTCGTGATCGCCCAGGGAGCGCGTATGGAGCCGAATGTTCGGCTGACGCGTCTGGCGACGTCGGTCCACTGTGAAGTTGTGGCGATCGGCAGGAAGATCTCCGATCCCGTACATCTCTGCAGCCGATCGATGCGAGACGACCCCGCTTCTCGGATCGCGTTTCCATGCCGGAATCGTTGGTGCGAGTTGGAGCCATGCCGCTCGGAGGTCGAGGTGGTCCGGTTCGGGTGCGCCAGCGAGCTGATACACGCCGTGACCGATCCGGCGGAGGTCACCGCCTTCTGTCGTCAGGCGGTCCAGGGTGGTCTTGGAAATCCCAGCATCGAGAGCCTGGCGCCGTGTGATCAGGCCCCATTGATCCTCCGTAATTGGGGCGATCCGGTTCCGAGGACCAGCGACAGGCATAGCTCCACTATACCCCAGATTCGGGGTATGTCGTAGTAGCATTGAGTTATCGGTACTGCATTATGCCCCGGCAAGCCGGTCTTGACTGACTCTGATATCGTGTCACGATATGGGATCGCCTGCTAACCCTGACTGCGCTTACCTGCTGGAACTGCGCGCCGGTCTGCCGCGCCGCTTGGGTTGGAGCGAGCAGCAGGCCGGGGCCGCTGGATTGACGGCGACCCAGCACCAGTTGCTGCTCGCGATTCGCGGGCAGCGCGGATCGCGGGGCCCGACGATCGGCGAGACCGCCGAGCAGCTGCTGCTGCGCCATCAGAGCGCGGTGGAGCTCGTTGATCGAGCCGAGGCTGCCGGACTTGTGGACCGGCCCCCCGACCCCGGATCAACACCGTGTCGTTCGACTCCCGCTCACGCCCGAAGGTTCTCAGCGGCTCGCGCGGCTCGCCGCCCAGCACCTCGGCGAGCTCGTCCAACTCGCCCCCACGATGGAGGCCTGGTGGTCCGTGCTCGAGCAAGCCGGCGACCACCAACACGGCACGCAGTCCGTCACGCGAGGGACCCTGGATCCCCGCCGCGAGGGTCAGCATCTGCCGGTCGAAACGTCGCCGGTACGCGCTGCTTCGCACATGGTCGGGTGACTCAGCGCATGGTCTTCCGGTTGCGCAGGCACCACCGGTCAGCCAGCGACCCCCGCAGTCTGCGAGCCGACGCCTCCGCGTACGTGCTGCTTGAAGAAGCACGGCTGAGATGCGAGCGACTTTCAGACCAGATCCACGAGGGCGGCCCGTGCGCCTCAGTCAAGCTCGCGCACCGAGACCTTGGTATGGCCGGCTATCTCGCCAGCACGGGGATCTCCCCTGGCCGGCGGCGCGAGCTGCTCGCCATCGCCCGCGAGCACGCCGCATATCCCTGCCAGGACAAGATCCGCGCTTTGATCCAGACGGCCCTGGAAGCCAGGCGCGCCGCGGAGCTGGCAGTCGCCGATCCAATGCTTTGCGAGGCCCTCCAGGTCGCCCAAACGCATCTCGATCACGCGTTGGACCTGCTCCAGCGGCGTGACAGTGCCGAGGTCAGCGAGTCCGCACCGCCCGACCCACGCAGACCACAACGATCTTCTGAGCACCGCACGGCAAAACCAAACAGAGGAAGGTAAGCGATGACCGATCCGACCGCCGCAGGCTCCGCCGGCACACCCGAGAACCCAGTGGAGGACCCCACTCGCGGAGACTCCGCCGGCACACCCGAGAACCCGCTCCAGGACCCCACTCGCGGACGTTCCGCCGGCACACCCGAGAACCCGCTCCAGGACCCCACTCGCGGACGCTCCGCCGGCACACCGGGGGCCGGCCCGGCCTAGGCGCAATACCGTAAACTTAAGCCGCTAAGATGGTGATGGTGTCTTCGGGGGGCTTGGCGGGTTGGGGCCAGTTGCGGTGCTCGGGGCGCTTGACGGGCCAGTTGCTCATCTTGCGCTTGATCACCCGTGGGTTCTCGCGTCGG
>DATCFW010000266.1:0-6622 GCA_036509295.1 Solirubrobacteraceae bacterium
GCCCAGCGCGAACGGCATCCGCGAGCTGGTGATCAGCACCTTCACGGGTCCAGCTCGAGTATCGAAAGACCGCGACGACGGAGAGGTGCGAGCACGAGCAGCCTAGGCCGGCGACACGCCGGGCACGGCCTGGCGACCGCTCATAGCTAGCTGCGCTCGTTTGGCCGGGTAGCCGTCAGCACGAGGCCAAAGAGCAGATGATCGCCAGCCAGCGCGAGACGATCAACCGGTCGCACGCGCTTGGCCTGACTGAGGCCTAAGACGGGCGCGATCCCCAGCTCGAAGCCGAGCCACACCACCAGCCCGTAGACCGGTCCCGCCCAACGATGACGACGCCAGTCGCGTGGCAGCGCCCCAAACGCCGCGCCGCCACCCGCACCGAAGACCCAGTGGGCAGCCTCGATCATTCCGCGACGCTGCTTGCGCGGCGCGCGGCGCAGCAACGCGCGCATTCCGCGCGCCCGTTGCCGGCTGACTGCCTGAGGCGGGGTCTGCTCCACCAGCCCGAGCTCGGTCGTGAGCACCCGCATGCCCGTCATCGCCATCGCACCGATCGCTCCGCATGCCGCGCCGCTGAGCACATCACCCACGCGGGCGCTTACATTCGTCTGCGAAGGGGTCAGACGACTCGTCTCACCTTCCATGCGGTCAGCTTACTCCCGGTCCCAGGGGCTCCCCCAAACATGCTCTGGGATGCTCAGCTGTCTGCATGAGCTTGCAGGTCTGCCTGGCGACCTGTCCGCGATTCTCGGTGGGGTTCTTGTCTTCGGGGCGGCGATCGGCTCAGGCACCGCCGCCGAGGCTGTGAGCCGCCGCGAAGTCGATACGACGACCCGTCGTGCTAGCGGGGACATCCGGCGTGTTCGAGACGATTAAGAGGTGCCGCTTTCAGTGCTGGGGTCTGCTGCCCGCGAATTTCGAGATGTTTTTCGTGGGGCGACCGCGACGCATCGTCGGCTGCGGGACGTTCTCGTCACGATCGCCGTCGCGACCGCAGGGGTGGACGTGCTCTGTGCGATCGCCGGTTTCCTGCTCGAGCGTCACGCCCAGCAGACTGAGATCAGAACGTTCGGAAGCGCTGTGTTCTGGACGACGACTCAGCTGCTGACCGTTTCCTCGCAGATCAAGAACCCGATCTCTTTCGGAGGACGGGTCCTGGACGTGTTTATGGAGATCTACGCGATTACCGTGATCGCCGGGCTGGCCGGCGCGATCGGCAGCTTCCTCCAAAAACGCGGCCAAGAGATCGACGACAAACGCTGACCACCGGCGACCGGTGGATCCGAGCGGTGGTCTATCGAACTGTCGCGCGGATGTTGCGGGCTTGGCGGCGTATGGTTTGAAGCGATGGCGACGAATGTCATTGGAGTCGCGGATCGCGCTGCGGGGAATGCGATCGAGCGTTTGACGAGCGCTCACCATGCTCGGCGTTTGGGCAAGCTGGGGCGCTCCGCGCAGCGCACGCCGCCGGACGATGGGCGAATGTGGGCCGCGGCAGATCCGCCGCCACGGGCGGGTAACGCGATCGACGTGCTGATCGAGGGCGCCGCATACTTCCCGGTACTCGAGCAGGCGATCCGCGACGCCCGGCGCAGCGTGCTGATCGCAGGATGGTGCATCACGCCGGAATTTGCTCTGTCCCGTGACGAGCCGCCAGTACTGCTACGCGAACTCTTGGGCGAGGCGGCCGAGTCAGTCGACGTCCGCGTGCTGTTATGGGCAGGGGCTCCGGTGCCGGTGTTCTCGCCGCGCCGGTCCTCAGTACGCGAGGGGCGTGACCACCTCGTGCAGGGAACGCGCATCAAGGCCGTCCTTGACTCCAATGAGCGCCCCATGCACTGCCACCACGAGAAAATCGTGGTCATCGACGACGAGGTCGCCTTTGTCGGCGGCATCGACGTGACCGACCTCGGCGGTGATCGTTACGACACCCCCGAGCATCCAGCCCGCGGGCGCATGGGCTGGCACGACGTCACCTCGCGCGTGCAGGGGCCGGCGGTGGCCGATATCAGCCGCCACGTCACCCAACGCTGGCAAGCGGTGACCGGAGAGCGTCTGGAAGCGCCCGCGACGGATCCGGGGAGCGGCAATGTCGATCTACAGATCGTGCGCACCGTCCCCGAGAAGCTCTACGACTTCGCGCCGCGGGGGGACTTCCGGATCATCGAGGCATACCTGCGCGCCCTGCGATCAGCACAACACCTCGTTTACCTGGAGAACCAATTCCTCTGGTCGCCGGAGATAGCCAACATCCTAGCCGCCAAGCTGCGCCGGCCACCAACGGATGAGTTTCGCGTTCTCATCATGCTGCCCGGCAAGCCGAACACAGGCGAGGACGACAGCCGCGGGCAACTGGGCCTCCTCGCTGAAGCCGACGGCGGCCAGGGGCGCTTTCTCGCGACGACGATCCGCGGGCGCTCGGGAAACACCAGCGACCGCGTGTACGTGCACGCGAAGGTCGGGATCGTCGACGACCGCTGGCTCACACTCGGCTCCGCGAACCTCAACGCCCACTCCTTCTATAACGACACCGAGGTCAACCTCGTCACCTGCAACGCCGCGCTCGCGCGCGACACGCGCCTGCGACTCTGGGCCGCCCACCTCGAACGCGACACCGACCAGATCGCCGGCGACCCGAGCACGGTCATCGACGAGCTCTGGCGCCCGATCGCGGCCGAGCAACGCGAGCGGCGCAACCGCGGTGAGGCGTTGACTCACAAACTCGTGGAACTGCCGGCAACCTCACGCCGCTCCGAACGACTACTCGGCCCGTTACAGGCGCTCCTGGTAGACGGCTAACTCCAGGATCCGAGCAAGCCGCTCGTCTCGACGAGGCGAGCCGCGGACCGCTGGCAGCTGAGGCCCGTGAGCACTTCGGTGCCAGACGACTTGATCCAAGGCACCCTGCCTGTCGTCTAAGACGCGACCTCGACCGGGCTCTCGCACGGACGACAACCAGCATTCCACCGCGCCGCGCGCCGGACTGCTTCTCCGCGCCCTAGCGGAAGTAGCGCGAAATCCGCAGAGCAGGTCTTCGGCCGAAATCGGGCGCGTACCTCGTATTCGCCAGAACCGCGCATCTCGACCGCCATCGAGGGCCGCCGATGCGATCGCAGCAGGTGCGATATCGCAATGACGAATGCAATCGACGCCAGACGGGCTGATCAGGAGGCGTCCACGACGATGATGTCGCCGATGTTGCTGTCGAGCCGCATCTGCTTGAGCGGCGCGTACTCGGCAGAGTCGTACCAGCGCATCAGAGCCTGGCGATCGTCGAATCTCAGGATCGTGACCGAATGTGGATGCCAATTTCCTTCAAGCGGGTGCACAGTTCCTCGCGCTGCCAGCACTTCACCGCCGAACTCGCGGATCTGGGGGACTGCCCGCTGGCTGTATCGCCTTGAGACCTCCTCGTCTGTGATCTCCTTGCGGGAGTAAATGAAGTACGCGGCCATCAACGCTCCTCTGGCTTGGCTTGGTCAGCTCCAACCGGTGTGCGATCACGCTAACGGACATAACCGTGACCCAGGCTGCTCGGTGTAGCACCAATAAGCAGGTGCTACACTAGCGGCCGTGCCGACGACCAGGCGACGTCATACGTTGACCGAGACCGACGAGCTCGCCGCTGCCCTCAATCAGGCGGCCCGTCGCTGGCCCGAGGATGCCCATTCCCGGTCCCGTCTGCTGTTGAGGCTGGTCGAGACTGGACAGCAGGCGATCAGCAACGAACTCGCACGAGAGCGACGGCGCCGCCGCGAAGCAGTCGAACGCACCCACGGGCAGTTCCGCGGCGTATACGGGCCCGGCTACCTTGAGCGGCTGCGGGACGAGTGGCCCACCTGACCATCCTTGACGCGAGCATCCTGCTCGCGCATCTCGACGACACCGACCCGCACTCGGAAGCTGCCAAGACGATTCTCGCCGAGGGCGACGCGTTCGCTGCCAGCACCATCACACTGGCCGAGGTGCTGGTCGGGGCCGTCCGCGCCGGGAGGCTCGACGAGGTGCTCGCCGCCCTCTCCCGGCTTGAGATCAGCGAGGTTCCGATCGAGCGCGGCGCGGCCGCGCAGCTGGCGCACTTGCGAGCCGAGACGGGCCTGCGGATGCCCGACTGCTGCGTGGTGCACGCCGCCGGCAAGACCGGTGCGGACGCGGTTGCCACTCGCGATGACCGCCTCGCGCGCGTGGCTGTGGCCCGCGGGCTGCAGACACCGTGACGCATTGCTCGCGGCGCGTCCGCGGGCCGGGTCGCCTCACACGTCGGCGCCGCCGGCGGGGTGAGCGGGACCGAGCTCTCGCAGCTCGTGCAGCGCGCGGTCCACCGTCCGCACGATTCTCCGCGGCTCGGCCACGCCCCGGAAGGAGAAGTCGAACTGCGACTCGCCGGCGGTGTCGAAGTCAATCGTCCCGATCCGCAGCAGGCGCTCGAACAGCGACTGGCTGGAGTTGACGTTCTGGATGCGCTCCAGGCGGGTCTGGTGGAGGTCACGGGAGAGGATGCCGGTCTCGATGGTCAGCCGCTGGCTGGTGATCGAGTACCTCGTCTGGATCCGGCGGATCTGGCCGACGGCGACGAGCACCAGGAACACGACCACCACGGCGACGAGCACCCAGCCGGCCTGCACGTGGTTGCCGGCGAGCCGGGTGACGACCCCGGCGATCACGCCCGCCACCAGCGCCACCACCAGCCCCTTGGCGTAGAACAGCGCCAGCGAGCGCCACGACGGATGGCCATGGAAGAAGATCTCCTCGCCGGGCTCGCGGTCCACGGCTCCGGAGGGTAACGCCGACGCCCGCGGTGGCGACGGCGCTCCAGACTACGCTCGGTGGCCGATGATCGCCCGCGTGCAGCCCCTGACCCGGACACGCGCGGTGCGCGGCCTGTTCGACTACCGCCTGGCGCCGGACCAGGAGGACGTTCAGGTCGGCTCCCTGCTGAAGATCCCGTTCGGTCCCCGCAGCTCGCTCGGGGTCGTGGTGGAGCTGGCCGAGCACTCCGAGCTGGCGCCCGATCGGCTGGCCGAGCCCGAGGCGGTCGTCGGCGCCGGACTGAGCCCGGACCTGGTGGCGCTGGCCGATTGGATGGCCCGCGAGTACTGCTCCACGCCGGCCCGAGCGCTCCAGCTCATGCTCGCTCCCGGAGCGGCGACGGGGACCGGAGCCAAGCTGGCGCTCGTCGCCGAGCTGACCGCCGCCGGGCGAGACGCGCTCGCCGACGCGCAGGCGCGGCTCAACGATCGCCAGCGCGAGCTGCTGACCGCGCTGGGCCACGACGGCCCCACGGTCGCCGCCACGCTCGGGACCCCGAGCCTGCGGCGGCTGCAGTCGCGCGGTCTGGTGACTTTGGACGCTCGCCCGCGGTCACGGCGTCCGGTACGGCACGCGATCGGATCCGCCGCGGCCATCGCCCCGCCGCTCACCGCCGAGCAGACCGCCGCGCTCGCCGAGCTGCGGCGGGCGCTGCGCGAGGACGCCACCACGATCGCCTCGCACCCCGGCTACCTGCTGCAAGGCGTCACCGGCTCGGGCAAGACCGAGGTGTACCTCGGAGCGGTGCAGGCGGCGCTCGACGCCGGGCGATCGGCGATCGTGCTCGTTCCCGAGATCGCGCTCACCCCGCAGGTGCTCGGGCGCTTCCAGGCCCGCTTCGGGGATGTGGTGGCGGTGCTGCACTCCGCCCTCGGCGTCGGCGAGCGCCACGACGAGTGGATGCGGCTGCGCACCGGCGAGGCCCGGGTGTGCGTCGGCCCGCGCTCAGCGGTGTTCGCCCCGCTGGCGAACATCGGGCTGATCGTGATCGACGAGGAGCACGAGAGCTCCTACAAGCACGAGGGCGACCCGCGCTACGACGCGCGGACCGTCGCCGCCCGGCGGGCGCGCCAGCACGGCGCGGTGCTGGCCGCAGGCAGCGCCACCCCCCGGCCCGAGAGCGTCGTGGCGATGACGCGACTGCGCCTCGCGCAGCGCGTCGATCGCCGTCCGTTGCCGCCGGTGCAGGTGCTCGACATGCGCGATCGCCACCAGCCGCTTCATCCCGAGACCCGCATGGCGCTGGCCGATCTGCGCCGGGCGCGCGGCAAGGCGATCCTGCTGCTCAATCGCCGCGGGTGGTCGAACTTCCTCTCCTGCCGGGCCTGTGGCCGGGTGTGGCTGTGCCCGAACTGCGAGGTCGCGCTGGTGCTGCACCGCCACGCGTCGTTCGTCGCCTGCCACCACTGCGGCCACCGCGAGCGCCTACCGGATCGGTGCCCGTCCTGCGCGTCGGTGTCGGTCGCGCGCCACGGCGCCGGGACCGAGCGGATCGAGCACGAGCTGCGCGAGGCCCTGGGATCAGATCCCGCCCACCCGTTCCCCATCTTCCGCCTGGACGCGGACTCCAGCGGCCTCGATGAGCGGGCCCGGACGCTGCAGGCGTTCGAGGCGGCGCCGGCCGGAGTGCTCGTCGGCACCCAGATGGTGGCCAAGGGCCACGACTTCCCCGACGTGTCCCTCGGCGTCGTGCTCGACGCCGACCAGACCCTGCGGTTCCCTGACTTCCGCGCCGAGGAGCGGACGTTCGCGCTCATCACCCAGCTCGCCGGCCGGACGGGCCGGGGCGCGCTGGCCAGCCGGGTGCTCGTGC
>DATCFW010000267.1:0-6868 GCA_036509295.1 Solirubrobacteraceae bacterium
CAGACGCTATCGGCCTACCGCTCGAGGGGCAGGACGACTACATTCACAGTGAGAACATCGGGGGCTGCAAGCACTTCGGTGTGTGGCCCCTGGCGCAAGCCGCGCAGGCATGCTTCGGAACCAGCGAGTGGCCGGTCGACCGGCCGGTCCCGCAGGCCAGCATCGAGTTCGAGGTCACCGACGCACCCGCCGTGGCGGCGGCCGGCGAGGAGCTGCGGGCAGCCGGCTACGAGCTGGTGCACCCCGCCCGCGAGGAGCCCTGGGGTCAGACGGTCGCGCGCATGCTTTCGAGCGAGGGGCTGATCGTTGGGATCTCCTACGCGCCCGCGCTGCACTCCAACCGCTGATCGTGATCCTCTGACGCGCCGGGATTGGCGGCTCGGTGCAGCACTCGATCCCGGCTCGCCCTACCGCGATCGTCAGCGTCGCAGATAGATGACTTTGGTCGCGCTCGTCTTGGCCTGTCCGGTCGGCGTGAAGCTGGCCTCCACAGTCAACCGCTCGTGGTGGGCGGGCCGGAGCAGGGAGCGGCCGCGCGGGGTGAGCCTGAGCCTTATCTTGGCGTGGCCGGCACGCTCGATCGTCGCGCTCGCTGCCGCTATCAGCACTCTCTCAGAGCGGCGGTGGCGGGCTCCGTGGGCGGGTGCGAGCACGTGATACCAGCCGATCACCAGTCGGCCCGGGGCAGGCGCGTCGAAGTTGATGGTGTAGCCGGAGTTGCGCAGCAGCCTGCCGATCCGCGCTTGGATGCCCGTGGGCGAGAGCACCGCGGCCAGAGCCGCTCGCACGCGGGACGCCGGCACAGGCTTGCGGCCAGTGACGGGCGGTTTTGGCGCAGTCGTGTCCCCGCCCGCCACCGGCGGCGCCGGTGTGGTCGGCGCGCCGGCCGCCGGCGAGGATCCGGATGAACCGCCGCTGACATCGGTGACCGCGACGGCCACGACGGTGAGCTGTCCACTGCCCTGGCCGAGGGCCGGGTGCGTTGCCGTGACGGTTACGACGCCTGTGCCGCCAAGCTGTGACCGGATGAATCCGCCGCCGGCGCCGCCGTACTCGGCGAACGAGAATGGGTTCTGCGCAATGAGCGTGGCCGGTCCGGTAAGGGCGAGCGTGACGTCTCCGGTCGGATAGGGGCGCTGATTGCCGTACTTGTCGAGCGCGCGGAAGGTGAATCGGGTCATGTCGCTGCCGTCGCCGTCGATTGAGGAGTCCTCGATGGTCAGCAGCAGCTGGTCCTGGGTGGTGTCCGAGGACATGCTGAGGGAGGTGACCTGCCGGCCTGAGACGTAGCCGTCGATCCGCAGCTCGGGCGAGCCGGCGCCGCTGGCGGTGAGGTCCACGAACACCGGTGGGTGCGTCAGATGCGCGTAGTCCGTCGTGTCAGGGGCGCCGGTGGCCACCTGGGCGCCGCCGACAAAGACCCGCAGCTGGTCGCAGTTGGTGGCGATCATCGCCCCCGCGCCAGGGCCGTTGGCGGGGGAGCCCGATCCGAAGTCCCAGAAGAACACCGGCAGGATCACGGGATGCACCGACGGGTCGGTCTGCGAGCGGTAGAACGCCGCCCCCGGTTTCGGGATCCGAAACGTGTCGAGTACCCCGGGCCACTTGATGTTGTGCCAGATCCGGTTGCCGCCGCTCAGGGATGCGTAGTCGATCCCGGCCCAGCCCAGCAGGCCGGCGTAGGCGGCGTTGGACTGGGCGATGTTGTGAACCTGAGCGTGCATCTTCGCCTGGAGCGCGAGCGTGGACTCGGTGTCCACCCAGCGGTACAGCGGCGCTCCGTCCACCGCGCCGACCGCCTCGCTGACCATGTACGGGACCCCCGACACCGGTGGCGAAAGTGTCGCGTCGGTGTGGTTGCCGTTTGTCGATTGGTAATCGTCATAGGCGAACAGGTCCTGGGCCCAATCGGTCGTGGACTGGGTGCTCATCGCGCCGGTCGTCTGGCGCGAGCCGTCGAAGGTCTCGGCGAGCTGACGGGTCTGGGTGTAGAGCGCCTGGTTGCTCTGGCTGGAGGTCTCGTTCAGGCGCGTCGCCCATACGATCACCGAGGGGCGGTTGCGATCACGCACCACCATGTCGTGCACGTTCTGAAGCACGATCTGCTGAAACGCCGCGTCGCCGACATACTGCCACCCGGGCGGCTCCTCCCACACCATCAGACCGAGCTCGTCGCAGGCATCCAGGAAGTGCGGCGACTGCGGATAGTGCGAGCAGCGCACCATGTTGCAGTTCAGCTCGTTTCTGAGCAGCTCGGCATCGCGGCGCTGGAGTCGCTCGGGAGCGGCCATGCCGGTGTAGGGGAACAGCTGGTGACGGTTGAGTCCGAAGATCTCGTAGCGTTGGCCGTTGAGGTAGAACCCGCCGGTCTCGAACGTCGCCTCGCGAAAACCGATCCGTACCGCGAGTGTGTGCGAGACGCCGTCCGCGGTGACCGTGGCGCTGATCTGGTAGAGCTTGGGATCCTCGGGTGACCACAGGGTGAGCCCGCTCAGTCCCGTGATGCTGAGCGTGGTGACGGTGTCCCCGGTCGCGGCCACGGATACCGTTCCCGTTGCCGATCCCAGCTCGGTCGCGCCGTCGAGCAGGACGGCCGTGATCGGCGCCGGCTGATCGGGAACGCTGGCCGCGTCGATCGTGAACTGGACGTCGACGCCCGGGCTGGTGAGGACGTTGGTCGGCTTGGCGAACACGTCGGAGAGGAACACCTCGGGGACGATCCTCAGGCCGACGTCGCGGTAGATCCCCCCGGGCTGCAGGTAGTCGATGGCGGCGGCGTTCTTGGGGTAGTTGTTCGGCGGGACGTCGAGCCAGCGTGAGTCGACGACCACGGCGAGCACGTTGTCCCCGGCGCTGAGATGCCCGGTCAGCTCGACGGACCACGGTAGATATCCGCCGTCGTGCCGGCTGATCTGGATGCCGTTCAGATACACGGTGGCGCTGGTCATTACGCCCTGGAAGTCGACGATCGCCCGGCCGTTGGCCACCGCGGCCTGGTTGATGTGCTTCCGGTAGATCCAGACCTGCTCCCAGGTGGTCCGGTCCCAGTCACCCCAGGACAGGCTGGCTACCGTATGTGGGACTGTGACGTCGTTGAAACCGGCCTCGGGATAGCCCGCGGCCTCAGCGCCGCTGACATACACCCCTCCGAACAACCAGTGCTGGTTGAGCTCATAGGTCCCAGCGGCCAATGCGGCATCCTGTGCCGCCGCGGCCTCCACCACCGGAGCGCGCAGGGCAGCACCGTAGCCCAGCGTCGCGGCGCCCACCAAGCCGGCCTGCAGAACGGTCCGCCGTGAGAACACGGGCGTCGGGTCTCTGCTTCGAGCTGGCCGGGCACGGCAACCATCTCCCTGAACCTCGCCGGGCACTCACGCAAGCTATCAGCAGCGGTGTGACGACCCCAGTGGACGCCCCGTCTCGCTGACGCAGATCGCGATCGCTGAGGCTGACAACGACCGCGATCTCAGCGACCAGCACCGCCACGTACGCACCGTGTCGTCCATCCCAACCAACTGCTGCTGGACCGGGGAAGGTGATCGACACTTGTGGTGGTTCGCTGGCGGTGCATATCTCGCGGCACGCCTGCGGTTGCCCTGGCGACAGCGCTCAGGTCGACGTGTGGATGAGCTCGCTGGCGACCCAGTGCGCGACGTTCTCGGGATACGGAGCGGGCAGCCCCAGGACGATGTGCCGGAAGCCGGCGTCGATCGCGTTCGCGATCGAGTCCCGGGTCGCAACCGGTTGGTCGTAGGAGACCCGCAGATGGAGCGAGCGGGTGATCGAGGCGGGGTCGCGACCGATCTCGGCGCAGAACCGGTCCAGGAGCCGGCTTCGCCGGATGCAGTCGTCGAGATCGACGCCGGGGATGTTCCACAGGTCGGCATGCTCGGCGACGACGCGCAGGGTTGCGGTGGTGCGTCCGCCGATGATGATCGGCGGGTGAGGCCGCTGGACGGGTTTGGGATTGCCGAACGCCCCGGTCAGCTGGATGTAGATGCCGTCGAAGTCGAACGGTTCGGTCTCCGTCCACAGGCGCCGGATGACCGTGCACGCCTCGGCGAGACTCCCGACCGCGTCAGCGAACTCGAGGTACGGCAGGCCGTGCGCCGGGTATTCGCGGCGGGCCTCTGGGGGGTTGGGTCGGGAGCCGACGCCGATGCCGAAGTCAAGCCTTCCGTCGGACACGACGTCGACCGTCGCGGCGATCTTGGCCAGCATCGCGGGCGGTCGGAAGCGGTTGCTGGTCACCAGCAGCCCCAGGCGCAGCCGTTCGGTCTGTGCAGCCAGGGCGGAGAGCAGTGTCCAGCCCTCGAAGATCGGTCCGTTGGGGTCGCCGCCGATCGGCAGGAGGTGGTCAAACAGCCACGCGTGCTCGATCTCGGGGATCGTGTCCGCCTCTCTCCAGACCCGCAGAACGTCGTGATAGCCGATCTGTTGCGGGGGCGTGGCGATCCCGAAGGTGACCGGGGTTGACGTGCCGGTGACGGCATCCACGGCCGCCGGCGTCGTGGTACTCATGGCGAGTGCTCCTGGTGATGTTGCGGTTGACGGGGTCGGCCGGGGAGCGGCAGCGACAGGCGAGTAGAGTCGGGGAGGCTAAAGCGGAGTGGGTGCCCACCTGACTATAGCGGAGACCCTCCCCAATTGCCGTCATGACACCACCACTGACGCCCCAACCACCAGCTCGACGGGTTGACGCCGAGCGCAACCGCGAGCGAATCCTGACCGCGGCGCGTGCCGCGTTCGCCGACCCAGACGCCGATGTCTCGATGGCCGAGATTTCCCGTCGCGCCGGGGTTGGGTCAGCCACGTTGTACCGCAACTTCGCCAGCCGGCGCGAACTCCTGGAGGCGCTCTACATCGACGAGATCGACGCGGTGTGCGACGCCGCCACCACAAGCGGGGGGGACAGCCCCGGCGCGGTCCTCACGGCATGGCTGCGCCGCTTCTACGTCTACTTCACGAGCAAGAGATTCGTCGCCGCCGAACTGCTTGAACACACGGACCGGGACGACCCCGTGTTCGGGGCAGGTCGCGCGCGCGTGCTCGACGCCGGCCGACCGCTCGTGCTCGCCGCCCAGCAGTCGGGCGAGATCCGGGTCGATCTCACCCTCGAGCAGTTGCTCGACATGATCGGCGCCATCGCCAAGATCCCGGGCGACAACGACTCCCGCGAGCCCATTCTGAAAGCGACGCTCGACGCAATCGGGCCGGTCACCGGCGACTGACCCGAGTCAGAGACGTTCCTGTAACGCTCCGAGCCGAAATCGACAGTAAGGGACATGCACAAGGATCCTCAGAGCGATCGCAGCGTCGTCGAGGGTCGGTTCGCCAGAGTCTTCGCGCACCTGGACTTCATCGTCCAGTATGCGCGTCGTCGCGGCGCACGCGACCCGGACGGCATTGCGGCCGAGGCGATGGCCATTGCATGGCGTCGCCTCGCAGACGTCCCCACCGACGACCCCCGGCCGTGGCTGATTGTCACCGCTCGCAACCTGCTCCTGGCCGAGCATCGCCGCGAGCCTCCGGCCGCGACGCAGCCGCTGGGGGACATCGAGCTCGAGGCACCGGCTGACCTACTGCCGTCCGATTGGGATCTCGACCCCGAGCTCGCAGGTGGTCCACGGGCGCTGTCGGACACGGATCGGGAAGCCCTGCTGCTCATCGCCTGGGACGACCTGACCCCGGCCTTGGCCGCCAAGAGCCTTGGGATCTCGCCGTCGGCCTTCCGAGTGCGGCTGCACCGCGCTCGACGTCGGCTCAGCGATCGCCTGTCCAAGCGGGCGCCGGTGAGCCGAGCCTCAACCCATCAACCGAACGTCTCACTCAGCCACACTGGAGGCACACAAGATGAATCATGACCGACTGATGCGCCGTCTTCGCGAGGCCCGGCCAAAGGCCGAAGCGTCCGGTGACCACGAAGCCCTGTTTGCCCAGATCGTGGCCGAGCCGGAGACTCTCGCATCGCCGAGGCTGCGTCCCGGCGCCCGTCCCGGCTCGTGGCGTGGAAGCGTCGCCGCGTTCTCGCCGGTAGCACGCTCGCGGTGGCGGGCGTCTCCGCGCTTGTGCTCGCCCTGAGCGGGACCGCGGCAACCGCACCGGCGTTCGCGGTGACCCGCGACTCCGACGGATCGGTACTGGACCCTTCGGCCTCCGGCTTCTGCCGGGGGCCGCAGTACGTGGTGGGCGTGGTCAATCGTCGCTGCGGCGGTCGTCTGGGGACTGGTGACCCTGAGGGCGTTCGTCGTGGCGACAGCTCGCCCGGGACCGTCGCACCCGTGACTTTGGTCGCGTGGTCCGATGAGCAGGTACGCGTTGATCGAGTGGGTTGGAGTTCTCTCCGCAGATCAGCCCGCTCGCTGGGCCGAAGGTGGTCTGAAAAGCGCGAAGTGAATCTCCGTTGCCCCCCATATGGACGAGCCGCTCGCCGACAGTCGGGCCGGTACACCTGTGTTGCCGTGTTTGACGGCTCGATCCCGCGGTTGGCGGGAGGATCACGGCTCGAGCAGCCCGCCCGTAGACCCGGATGCCTCCGATATGGGCATTTCGGCGGTGCCACAGCTTCCGCTGCAGCTGTCGCGTCGATCGGGGCAGGGCTGGCTCTCCGCTCGATACTGAAGGCGATCAGACGCCCGCCAACCGAGAGCACGCGCAGTCGCCGGAGCGGAGGTCGTCGAGCCGCGGATGAGGAGTTCGGTGGCCAGCAGATCCCGAGATGCGCCGACCGTAGCTCCGGACAGGAGTTCGAGCAGCCGAGACGCGGCGCGGCGGCCGAGCTCGTACTGAGGGATCGCGACCGTCGTCAGCGGCGGCTGGAGTGTGTCAACCATCGGCATGTCGTTATGACCGACGACGGATACGTCAT
>DATCFW010000268.1:0-7798 GCA_036509295.1 Solirubrobacteraceae bacterium
GTACCTCGTCGGTTTCCAGAACCGCCTCATCGTCATGATCCGCTGGTCGTTCAGCTTCTTCACGCACGGGCGCAGCGCGCGCCTGATCGAGGAGCTGACCATGCTGCCCAAGGACGGATAGGGGACCGGGCTACGAGGTGGACGCCAGCCAGTAGTCGACCCACTGCTCGCGGGTGGCGCCGACCCGGTCGTACACGCGTTGCGCACGGGCGTTGTCCGGCGCCGTCTGCCAGGTGAGCTGCCCGGCGCCGTGGTCGGCCGCCGCCCGCCGGCAGGCCTCGATCAACCGCTCGGCGATCCCGGTGCCGCGCGCGGCCTCGACGACGAACAGGTCGTTCATCACGCCGATCCGGCCGCCGTCGGTGGTGGACCAACTCCAGAACACGGTGGCGAATCCAGTTGCCTCCCCGTTGTCGCCGCGCGCGATGAGCTGGAGCCCCTCGCGCGCGGGATCGGCGATCAGCGCCTCGCTGATGGCCCGCAGTTGGACATCGGTCGGCGCCACCGCGTAGAAGTCGCAGTAGGCACGGACCAGCGGCAGCAGATCCCCGATGTCAGCGGCGCCGACGCGCTGGATCGAATGGTGAGGATGGTTCATCACCGTAGTGTCGCCGTCCGGGAAGGATCCCGCGGCCTCGGGGTCTCACTACATGACCCACTCAACTGGACGGGTCCACTGAAAACACAAGCCTGGGAGTAACCGACGATGGTCAATTGGACTACAGCGAAGATCCGTTCGGTCAGCGCCGTCGCGCTGGTCGGCGTGGCATTGCTCGTCGCGGCCTGCGGCAGCAGCGCCTCCACCTCGAGCTCGAGTGCGAGCGCCCCGCGCGCCACCTCATCGGCGTCGGCGACCAAGGGCGCCCCGGTGGGCACCGCGACCGGCTCAGGCGACACGTACCTCACCGGCGCTTCAGGGCGCGCCGTGTACCTGTGGGAGGCCGACAGTGGCGGCCGGTCGAGCTGCTCCGGCGCCTGCGCGACGACCTGGCCGCCGCTGACCACGAGCGGGACCCCGATCGCGGGGCACGGCGTCAAGGCCGGCGAGCTGGGCACGACCACCCGATCGGACGGCACCAAGCAGGTGACCTACCAGGGCCACCCGCTCTACTACTTCGCCCCCGACACGTCCGCCGGCACCACCCGGGGACAGGGCAGTGACAGCTTCGGCGCCAAGTGGTGGCTCGTCGCTCCGGCCGGCACCGCCATCACCGCCGGTTCCTCGAGCGGTGGCGCCAGCTCGTCGTCGAGCAGTTCCGGCGGCGGCTACTGAGCCTGAGCCTGGATGAGGCGCCGGAGCGCGCCCCCTGTGCCCGCGCGCCCGGCGCCCCGTATCCGCCCGGGAGACCCCGCCCGGCGCGGAGGTTGATGCCGCATGGATCACCTCCGCGCCGGGGCCCCCGTGTCTCGCCCCCGCGAACAACGACATCGTCGCGCTCCCCCCGCGGTCCCGCATCCGGGAAAACCCTGATGTTTGACGGATGCCGGAGTGGGCGCAGCGGGTCGGCGGAGCGTGCTACATCTGGACGACGCCGCCGGGGACCGCCAGGCGCCGGGTGAGCTCGCTGCGCGACCGCACCCCCACCTTGCGATAGATCTGCCGCAGGTGCGTCTCGATCGTCCGCGGGCTCACGAACAGCGCGCTCGCCGCCTCGTCATAGGTGGCACCTTCGACAATCACTTGGGCCACCCGCGTCTCGGCCGCGGTCAGCTCGGACCACGGCGACGGTTGCGCGGGAGACCGCCGGCTGTAGCCGGCAGCGGCCAGCTCGCGCTCGGCTCGCTGGGACCAGATCGTCGCGCCGAGGGCGTGGAACGTCGCCGACGCCCGGGCCAGCTGCTCACGCGCGTCGACCCGACGGCGAGCCCGACGCAGCCGCTCCCCGTAGCAGAGCTCGGTCCGCGCACGGGCAAACGGGAGCGGCGCCCGTTCATGCCACTGCAGCGCGTCGCGGAAGTGATCGTCGATCTCCGCCGTCGGTGCCAGGAGCCCTCGACACCGCGCGGCGACGGCGTGCGCCCAGGTGCGGCCGGTACGGTCGGCCTTGCCCTGGAGATCGGCGAGCTCGCGCTCGGCCTGAGCCGTGCGCCCGGCCCGCACACTCGCCTCGATCATGACGTCATCCAGGTGCTCCCAGCCCGGCTCCAGCACCCACTCGCGGATGTCGACGGTGGTGTGCTTCCAGACATTGACCGCCTCCTCGTGCTCGCCGAGGCTGAGCGCGAGCGACGCCAGCGCCAGCACCGGCTCGGGCTCCACCGCCCACGCATTGAGCTGCTTGCAGATGGTCAAGCTCTCACCGGCGTGCGCGCGGGTCTGCTCCTGGCGCCCCATCGCGGCTTCCACCTGCGCCAGCGCGGCGAGGCTGGACGCCAGCATCGCGTCGCCGGCCATTTCCCGGGACAGCTCGACGGCCTCCTGCGCCTCGGCGAGCGCCGCCGGCCACCGGCCGAGCTCGAGATCGACGAGCGCGCGTCCGCTGAGCGGATACGGCAGGGCGCGGACCGCGCCGTGGTCACGGGCGCTCGTCACCATGGCCGTGAACAGTCGTTCCGCGGTGTCGAACCGTTCGATGGACGCGTGCAGGCAGGCGTACATGCCCGGCAGCTCGGGTGCGGTGTGCCAAACCTCGGGCTTCTCGACGATGGCGCCGTAGCGATCGAACAGCTCGAGGCCCGGCGCGGTCTCGCCAGACAGCAGTAGCCCGCATCCGAGGGCCACCGCCGCCATCGCCTCAACGTCACCGCCGACGGGGCGGGCGAGCGCGAACGCCCGCTCGGCAGTGGCGCGGTACGCCGGGAGCGGTCCGGTCAACGTCCGGGCGAGAACGGCCTCGGTCATCGCGGCGGCCGCCAGCGGGCGGTCGATGTCCTGCATGGACTCGGCGATCGCCACCAGCCGGTCGTGCGCCGCGTGCGGGCTGCCGCGCAGCATCTCCAGCCGCGCCTGGATCCGTTCTCCCTGAGCGCGCAGGTGGGTGTCGTCACTGCGGCTGCGCGCGCCGTCGAGCAGCTCGAGCGCCTCGTCCCAGCGGCCGGCGGTGAGCGCGAGCTCGGCGGCGTCGATCTCCCGCCGCGCGCGGTCGGCCTCCTGCGGGCTGAGCGCCGCCGCCCGCTGCAATGCGCGCAACGCGGTCGCCGGGGCGCCGCGCCGGGCCGCCTCCGCGGCCACCCGCTCGAGCTCAGCCGCCACGTCCTCAGCGGGAGCCGGCGCCGCGGCGGCCAGATGCCAGGCGCGATGGTCGGGCAGGCGGGCCTCGGCGCCGGCGCGAGCCAGCGCGGCGTGAGCGGCACGCCGGGCCGGAGCGCCGGCGGCGTGGTAGATGGCCGAGCGCACGAGTGGATGGCGCCAGGTCAGCGAGCCATGGGTGATCGAGACGAGGCCCTCCTCCTCCGCCGGTTCAAGCGCGTCGGGCGCCAGCGCCAGCGCGGCCAGCGCATCGCCAATCGTGTCGGTCGCGCCGGTGTAGCTCGCCGCCGCGACAAGCAACGCCTGACGGCACGCGCCGGGGAGCCGCGCCGCCCGCGCCGCGAACGAGTCCTCCAGACGCCGGCCGACGGGCAGCGGCTCGTCGAGCGCGACACGGCCGGCGCGCTGCGCCGAGCTCAGGGCCCGCGGAATCTCGACGAGCGCCAGCGGGTTGCCGGCGGTCTGGGACCACAGCCTCCGGGCCACCGCCGCGCTGACGGTGCCGGCGGCCCGGGACACGAGCTCGAGCGCCGGCGCTTGCGCGAGGCCGGTGAGCGCCAGCTCAGGCAGCCCGGTAGCGAGCGGCTCCTCCGCCTCACCGTCCCGGATCGCCATGACGACCGCCACCGGGTCCGAATGCAGTCGGCGGGCCGCGAACAGCAGTGCGTCCCGCGACGCCGCGTCGAACCACTGCAGGTCGTCGGCCACGACCAGGAGCGGCCGGGAGCGCGCCGCGGCGGCCAGCAGGCTGACCACGGCGGCCTGACAGGCGAGCCGTTCCACCTGCGCCTCCGAGGAGAGCCCCACCGCGGCCCGGAGCGAGTCAGCCTGGACCGCCGGCAGGTCGTCGAGGCCGTCCAGCAGCGGATGTAGCAACGCCGACAACGCGCCGAAGGCCAGGTCAGACTCGGATTCCACCCCGGCCGCCGACAGCACCGCGAACCCCGTGGCGGCATCCGACGCGGCGGTGAGCAGGAGTGACTTTCCCAGGCCGGGATCGCCCCGCACCACCAGCGCCCCGCCATCGCCACGCCGGGCTGCGGCCAGCAGCCCCGCAAGACGAGTGAGCTCCGGCTCGCGTCCGAGCACGGCCGGGGACGGCACCGCCGTGACCATCAGCGCCAGCGCTCAGGCGACCTGCTCGCGCGCGTCGCGATGATCGATCCGGTCGCACTCGACAGAGGCCCGCGGCCCATACCCGAAGGATATGCCCGCGCGGACACGGATCACGGTGAATCGGTGAGCGGCTCTGCGCCTCCCCAGCCTCTCGCGATCGAGCGTGGCGTCAAAAGGAGATCCACGATTTCCTCGCCCTTGTGGATGCACCCGACATTGCATCCGCTACGGCGGCAAACGCGACCGGCGACCCGAGAATTTCGCGGGGCCGGACCGTCTGAGCCTTCAGCAGGCCGAGCGTGTCGCGGAAATCGCCTGGGTGGTCGTAGATCAGGGACCCGATCACCCGGATTTGCTCCCGAACGACAGAAGAAATCGAGATCGGAACATCGGCGTGCGGAATGCCAATCATGACGACCGTTCCCCCGGACTCCGCTGACGTGACCGAATTGCGGATGCCCTCCTCCGATCCAGAGGTCTCGAACACCAATGGGTACCGCGCGGCGCGGGATTCCGTCGTCGCCGCCCCGATCTGGCGGGCCAGCTCCAGTCGTCCCGAATGGGGTTCGATCACCGTCACGTCGGCTCCAAGGGCGACGATGAGCTGACACAGGAGCAGTCCCTGGGAGCCGGCGCCGATCACGAGGCAGCGATCGCCCCGCGAAACGCCGCTGGTTCTCACCGCGCTGCGCGCGACGGCGAGTGGCTCGGTGCAGACGAGATCCTCGTCTGACACATCGCTCGGCGCCGGCCACGCGAACTGCGCCGGCACCGCAACCCGCTCGCAGAGGAGGCCGGGAGCATTGATTCCGACGATGACGCGGTTCGGGCACGTGGACGTGCGGCCCGCCCGGCATGCCGGACACCGCTGGCACGGGTAATTCGGTTCGATGACGACGCGATCACCGACCGAATGGCCCGAGGCCGCGTCACCGATCTGGACGATCCGTCCAATCCCTTCGTGACCCACGATCCATGGCAGTGTGGCCGGCGGTCTGCGTCCGGACCAGACCGCGAGGTCGGAGCCGCAGATTCCGAGTGCGATGAGCTCGACGATGACCGACCCAGGCGTGAGGGGCGGGTCCGGCCAGTCGTCGACGACCGTCAGCTCCTCGGATCTGGTGAGCAGTGCGGCCTTCACGCCGCCCCGTCCCCGCCGCCCCATCGCTCGCGGCCTGGCCGCCGGGACATGGAGGCGCGGGCCGCCATCAACTGCCCGTGTAGTAGTACTTGGTCGCGGTGGGCGAGTTCGCCTGGCTGGTGGTGACGACGACGTTGGGCAACTCGACGGTCTTCTTGATCGGCTTCGTCTTGCCGGTGAGGGCGTCGTACCCGTACTTGACGCCCAAGGTTCCCTCGAGCGCCGGCTGCTGGATCACCAGCGCTGAGATCTGGCCCTTCTTGAGCAGCTGGACCTCGGGGGGTGACGCGTCGTAGCCGATGTTGACGGCCTTCTTCCCCGTCGACACCAGAGCTTGGGCGGTGCCCTCGGCATTGGGCTCCGCCGCGCCGAAGAACGCGCCGATGCCCGGATGCGCGCTGAGCACCGATCGGGCAGTGGTCTCCGACGAGCTCGGCGCCTGCTGCGTGTATTGGGTGGAGACGACCGAGATGCCGGGGTAGCTCGCCTTGAGCTCCTGCTTGGCCCCCTGCAACCGCAGTACCTGCGTCGTGGCGGTGGGGCTCAGGCTCATCAGGGAGACCTCGCCCTTGCCGTGGAGCGCCTGGCCGATCACCTTCCCGGCGGCTTCGCCACCCTGGAGGTTGTTCGAGGTGATGGCGCTGACGACCCCCGAGGCGTCGGTCAGTCCCGTGTCGACCAGTACGACCTTGACACCCTCGCTCATGCAGCGCTGGATCGCGGACCTCATCGCGGCCGGATCGGTTGGCGCGACGAGGAGAAGACTGGGGCTACGTGAGCAGACCGCATCGACGACCGGTGTCTGCGCGGCCGGGGTGAAATCAGCGGCGCCCTGAGTCGAATAGCTCATACCCAGCTTGTTCGCCTCGGCCTGGACGCCCGCTCCCAGCGAGTCGTAGAACGCGACGCCCGTCGCCCCGGGGATGAACGCCACTGAATAGTGCTTGGCGCTCCCCGAAGCGGACGACGAGCTCGAGCCGCCGGCCGCAGCCGACGACGAACTCGAACTGCTGCCTCCGCAACCGGCGATCGCGATCATCGCGGCTCCGACGCAGACTGCCAGCCTCACCGCGGGCATCGGCGATGACTTTCTCATGCTGTCTCTCCTCGTTTGATGGGACGGTGCGCGCGCAGCTGTGATCCCAGCTGGTCGATGTAGACCGCGGCGATCAATACGACGCCGACGGCGACGAGCTGCCAGAACGGCGGGACATTCACGATGATCAAGCCGGTGAGGAGCACCGAGATGATTGCGGTCCCGATGAGCGAACCGCTGATCGTGCCCCGACCGCCGAACAGACTCGCTCCTCCGATGACGACCGCCGCGATCGCGTTCAGCTCGTCGTTCGCGCCGGACGTGGGCGACGCCGCCGCCAGGCGGGTCATGACGGTCACGCCAGCGACACCGGCGAGCACACCGGCCAGGACGTAGATCTTGAGCAGGTGACGCCGGTCGTCGACGCCCGCCCGGACGGCGGCCTCGCGGTTGTCGCCGATCGTGTAGGTGAAGATCCCGAACCTCGTTTTGGCCAGGACGATTCCGGCCAGGAGGGTGACGATGGCGGTCACGACCACCGGAACCGGGAGCCACCCGCCAAGATTGGTGTTTCCGATGTTTCCGATCGTCGCCGGGAGCAGCGAGATCTCCTGGCCGTTGGCCACGAGATCGGCCAGCCCGGTCCCGATGCCCAAGGTCCCCAGCGTCACCACGAACGACGGGATGTCGTAGCGAGAGATGAGGACTCCGTTGACGAGCCCCACGGCCGCTCCGACGGCGATCGCGACGACGATGCCGATGGTGGCGACGATGCCGCCGGGCGTCCCGCCGGTGGCGAAGAAGTGAGCCATCACCCAGCCGCCGACCATGCCCGACAGCCCCAGCGTGGCGCCAACCGACAGGTCGATGCCACCTGACACGATGACGAACGTCTCTCCAACCGCGAGAAGCAGCACCTCGGTGGCGGTCGAGGACGTATTGAGCCAGTTGGCCCGGGTCAGGAAGTTGCCCGATGCGAGCGAGAAGACGAGCACGATCAGCACGAGAACCCCGAAGATCCAGTTCTCCCGCATCCACGACAACCGGGAGCGGGACGCCGGCTCGGTCGGCTGCGCGGCGGGGCCGGAGGCGGAGGGCGGCGGCGCGGACGGATCCAGACGGGGTCCGCTGCTCATGGCGCGCCGTGCTGGGAAGGCCGGACGTCGCCGTCATCACGGCTACGGGCGCCGGTGATGAAGCCGACGAGATTGTCGACGGTGATCTCGCCCTTGGCCAGCGTCGCCACGACCTCACCGAGACGGAGCACCGTGACCCGATCGCAGACGCTGATCACATCCTGCATCTGATGGCTGAC
>DATCFW010000269.1:0-4764 GCA_036509295.1 Solirubrobacteraceae bacterium
GATTGCGCGGTTGCTCAGCCAGCTCTGTACACCATTCTGCACCGCGTGAAGCCGAAGCAGCTTCAACAGCGGCGAGCGATATCCCTTTCCCTCCAGATCCGCCGCGGTCAAGCGCGCGCCGGGGGTGCGGGGCTCCTGTGCCGCACGACTCAGCGCCTGCAGGATCTGCAAATTCCCTGTGTTCTCGCTGCGCAACAGGTTCACGTCACTGGCGAGTCTCGTCTCGAGAGAGCCGCTGTAGTGGCCGAACGCCGAGGCCAGGAAGACCCACCGAGCGAGCTCCTGCGCTCCTGCGGGCGGGAAGTTGCCAGCAAAATCGTGCATGTATACCGCGGGCAGGACCAGGGCGTAGATCGAGGGCAGCAGGCTGCTGGTGGGGGTGCCCGCGTCGCCGCGTAGGAAGTCGACGGCTTGCGTGACCGCCGAGCGCGTCTGCCCCCACCCGACAATCCATTGCTCTTCGGTGGATAGGTCGAGCAGCCGGATGTGGTTCGGGCTTCCAAGCGTCAATACGCTCGTAACACGAAGCAGAACCTCGCGGTTAATCGGCCAGCCCGAGCTGCTCAGCTGCGCTTCGAAGTCCTCGATCGCTTCTCGGCCTCCTGACCAGCGAGCCGCCATCGATCCCAACACCAAATCGCCCTTGCTCAGCCGGGTTCCGCCCGTATTGACCCTGTTGAAGATCTCCGCGACCGTCTCATAGTCGTCGACATGTACGGTCTGGACAGGAAGCAGGTAGTTCCGGATCCGTGAGGCTACGCCGCCAAGCAAATCCGTCCAGGCATCCTCTTGTACCTGCTCGAGCTCGAGCGGCTTTAGCCCGGACCTTGCATTAAGCAGTCGCGGCCCCGAGTTCCGGGGCCGCTGAACTGTCCGCCCGAGCTGGGATTCTGGGGTTGTCGAAGCCTTGGAACCGAGCCTGGGAGGATCACCTTGAAGGTGACACGCAATGGGCGCATTTTCACGGTAGATGTCGTGCCGGACGGAGAGGGACTGGTGTCGCACGCGGGTAGCGCTTTGCTGGCCCGGGTTGCCGAGAAGACGGGGCTGACTCGGGCGCTATCGCGCGAGTTGGCGGGCCTGAAGCAACGACGGTCCGGGCACGATCAGGGCCGTGTGATCTGTGACCTCGCGGTGATGCTCGGCGACGGCGGGGACTGCCTGGCCGACCTCGGGGCACTTGGCGATCAGGAGGCGCTGTTTGGGAGTGTCGCCTCGGCTTCGACGGCTTTCCGGCTGATCGATCGGATCGCCAGCGACCCGGTGGGCCTTGAGCGCCTGCGCGGCGCTCACGCGCAGGCGCGGGCGTGCGTGTGGAAGCTCACCGGCGCCCCGGAGCATCTGACGATCGACCTGGACGCCACGCTGATCGGCAGTCATTCCGAGAAGGAGGGCGCGGCGGGGAACTTCAAGGGTGGCTACGGGTTTCACCCGATGCTCGCCTACGCGGATGAGACCGGCGAGTCTCTCGCCGGCGAGCTGCGGCCGGGAAACGCCGGCGCGAACACCGCCGCCGATCAGATCGCGGTGGCCGAGCAGGCGATCGGGCAGATCCCAGGTGAGCACATCCAGGACATCAAGCTGCTGCTGCGCGTTGACTGCGCCGGCTCAAGCCACGAGCTGCTGGACTGGTGCCGCGAGGGCGCCATCGAGTTCTCCGTCGGCTATGAACTGAACGAGGGAGTGCGCGCCGCGATCGCGCAAATCCCCGACAGCGACTGGGTTTCCGCGCTCAATCAGGACGGCGGCCCGCGCCCCAACGGGCAGGTCTGTGAGATCACCGCCAGCCTCGATTTGGCGGGCTGGCCGACTGGGTCGCGGGTGATCGTGCGCCGCGAGCGCGCACACCCCGGCGCGCAGCTCTCCTTCACCGACCACGACGGGCATCGCTTCCAGGCGATCCTCACAGACCAGCCCGGTGAGATCGCCCAGCTCGAGCGCGAGCACCGCGGTCGCGCACGCGTCGAGGATCACATCCGCAACGACAAGGACACCGGGATGCGCAACCTGCCGTTTCGCGACTTCGAGCACAACCGCGTCTGGCTTCAGATCGTGCGGATCGCGCACGATCTGATCTCCTGGACCCAGCGCCTACTGCTCACCGGTGAGCTTGCTCGGTGCGAGCCCAAGCGTCTGCGCTACCGCATCCTGCACGTCGCCGCCCGCCTCGCATTCCACGCCCGCACGGCAACGCTGCGAATACAGGCCAGCTGGCCCTGGGCCACCGATCTCACCGTCGCGTTCGGGCGCCTCAGAGCGCTCCCGACGCCTCCGGTCTGACCCCCGCCGCCGGCCCCAGACGACCCACTCACCTCCGGCGCGACGCGCCCCGCGAAGCCTGTCCGCACTGGCCGCCAAGGCGCCGCCAGCGCCGTCGGGCGCACCGCGGCACGCGCAAGCCGATCCTCCGCGACGGCCTCAGCCGCCCCCGCCGCTCACCATCCGGCCAGATATTCACATCACAGAGCTTCGTGCATGATCCGGGTTAGGAGCTCCCGAAACTGCGCCCCATCGCGGAGAATCGCGGCCACCGAGATCCATCGCAGATCATGTTTATTGACGGCGTTGGCAGTCTTGAACTCATGCGTCTCCGGATTGAAGCGGATGTCGGGGACCTTCTCGCCTGCCGGCACTGCCTCAGGCACCATCACACGCGCCAACGTGGAGAGTCGCTGCTGTCCGTCAAGCAGGATCGACGGCTTGCCGGCAGCCGGCTTACCTTGGCGGACTGCGACTGGCTTAGTTGGGATCTTCAGATTCGTGTCCCAGAGCAGAATCGAACCTACTGGCCACTCCCGGTTCAGGCTGTCCAGCAGCCTAGGGATCTGGGTGCCTCGCCAGACATAGTCGCGCTGGATATCGGGCAGCACGATCTCCCCGGCTGCCAGCTTCTCCACCAAGCGGTACAGCGGCTCGTGTCCTAGGTCGATGGCGTGGACCTTTCCTTCTCGAGAGGTCCACTCGATCCTACGCGTGGACTCGCCTCAAGCGGCACAGTGGCCGCTAGCGAAACCCTGCATCGCGCCCTCACGCTCCGCCCCGCCAATCACCATGCTCGGTCTTGATCAGCCGACTGCGTTCTTCGGCGAGGGCTCGGCACACGGCGAGCCGCGCGATCGTTTGGCTTGTCAGCCGACGTTGTCCAAAGACGAGCATCGTCGCCCGATACAGCTCATGCTCATCGACGTACCGGCTGGCGTTCGCGGTGTCTGCCATCGCGTTGATGAGCTCCTCGGGGGCGATGTCGGTAAGCGGGCGATTGACGGTGGCTGGCGTTGTGCGGTATCCGCGCCAAACGTCTGCGTCAAGCCCGCTCGGCCACACGAACTCACCAAGCGTCGTACGTTTGATCAGCTCATCTGGGACCGCTTCGAGGATGAATCGTTGGCGTCCGCTGGTTACGCGATCGAACCCGAACCTGCGCCCGATGCTCCGCGCTAGCCGGTCTGTCGCGATAGGACCCTCGGTTTCGACTGTGTCCCGTACTGCCGCCGCGACTATTCGGCGTACCTCGGGCGAGGTGGTTCGTCTCAGATCGTCGCGCGTTCCGAGCGGCGTTGGCGTTGTTTCCTGGTAGGGGCGGCCTCGTGCCTGCACTTCGCGATCCTCGGTTTCCGTGCAAGTGTCCTCCGTGAGAGCGGCTCCCCCGACTGACGTCGCGAGTAGTGCGCCTTCCGGGTCGCCGTCGACGAGCCGTCCGTCGCGCTCGTCGGGGCTCGCGAACGTATACGTCTCGACCTCGACCATCTCTTCCGCGGGAGCCTCTGCTGCCTCGTCATCGCGCCCTACCTCGGAGCTGTCGGTGAGTGCGTCTGTGATCGCTTGCTTGCGCTCGGCGGCGGCGGCCGTACGTTCTGCAGCCTTGGTGCTGGCCCGGTCGCGTGCGCGCTGAAGCGCGTCATCGATGCGGCTTAGCGCGCGCTCTTCATCGGCGATCCACTCCGGCAGCCATAGGCGAAGGAGCGCGCCCCAGCCCATGAGACGCTCGAGCAGTAGCGGCGTAAGCTCTCGGTCAGCAACAGTGGGGCGTTCGGCCCATCTCGGGCCGTCGAGAACGAGGGCGACTTGCCAGTGCTCGGCGCCGGCGTCGCGGACTACAAGATCGAGCGAGAAATCGGATAGCCCGTAATCGCAGACGACCTCGTAGCCCCGTCCGCGTAGCGCATCGGCGATCGCCTCGCGCACGTGATCGGTGCCGATCACCGAGCGGCTGCCCGGCTGGGGAAGCCCTCCTGGCCCGTGCGCGGCCATCTCCAGGTATGAGCGGAGATGCGCGATTCCCTTGGAGCTCGTTCTTGACAGGTCTATGTCAGTCGGCTCAAACGAGACAAATAGGAGGACCTTGCATCGTGCACGTGTGATGGCCACGTTGAGGCGCTTCTCTCCGCCGGCCGTCCCGAGTGGGCCGAAGTTCATCGGCAGCGGTCCACCGTCGAGCTTTTTGGAGAAGGCGACCGAGAAGAGGACGACGTCGCGCTCGTCGCCCTGCACGTTCTCGAGGTTCTTGACGAAGATCCCCTCGGTTGCATCCTCGCGCAGCGCTCTGGCGACGAGCTGGTCGCCGCACTCCTCGAGCAGGTTGAGCACGAGGTCACGCTGCTGTGCATTGAAAGTGACGACCCCAATTGTCTGGTCACTCAGGTCGGGGTCGGCGAGTCTCCTCTGGATCTCCGCAACGATTGCTTCGGCCTCGACGCGGTTTGTCCGGAACTCGTGCTTGTTCTCGCGGTTGAAATGTCCTTGGAGCCTTCTCATCTCGACTCC
>DATCFW010000270.1:0-2865 GCA_036509295.1 Solirubrobacteraceae bacterium
TGCGGGCCGCGGTGACGCGGGCGGCGGCGGCGATCGTGAGCGACGGCGTGGCGGTCCCGTCGCCGATCCGGGTGGATCGGCCCAAACGGGCCGGTCAGGGGGACTACTCCACCAACGTCGCGATGCTCCTGGCGCCGCTGCTCAAGGCCGCCCCGCGGGAGATCGCCGAGCGCGTCGCGACCGCGCTGGCCCGGGAGCTCGGCGCCGAGCTGGTGCGCTACGAGGTCGCCGGCCCCGGCTTCATCAACCTCTTCCTGTCCGATGCCTGGCATCGCGGTGCGCTGCGCACGGTGCTCGACGCCGGCGAGCGGTTCGGAGCCGGCGGGGCGGACCCGGCCTGCCGGGTGCTGGTGGAGTTCGTGTCCGCCAATCCCACCGGTCCGCTCGTCGCCGCCAGCGGCCGGCACGCGGCCTATGGTGACGCGCTCAGCCGGATCCTGACGCATCACGGTCACGCGGTCTCCCGCGAGTATTACTTCAACGATGCCGGCTCGCAGATCCAGCTGCTCGGCGAATCGGTCCAGGCGCGCGCCTGCGGCGACGAGATTCCGGAGGGGGGCTATCAGGGCGAGTACGTGCGCGACCTGGTGGCGGAGATCCCCGGGGTGGCCGACCTCCCGGTGGCCGAGGCGTCCGCCCGGGCGGTGGCGCTGCTGCTCGCCCAGATCAAGGGGACGCTGGAGCGCTACGGGGTGCACTACGACCAGTTCTTCAGCGAGCGCACGCTGCACGAGGGCTCGCCCAGCTATCTGGACCGGGCGCTGGCGGCGGTGGCCGACGCCGGCCACAGCTACGAGGCCGACGGCGCGCTGTGGCTGCGCACGACGACCTTCGGTGACGACAAGGATCGGGTGCTGCGCCGCTCCGGCGGCGCGCCGACCTACTTTGCCGCCGACCTCGCCTATCTGCTGCAGAAATCCGAGCGCGGCATCGAGCTGCAGCTGCTGCCGGTCGGATCCGATCACCACGGATACGTCGCGCGGATGATGGCGGCCTGGGCGGCGCTGGGTGGAGATCCCGAGACGCTCGAGCTGCCGATCCTCCAGTTCGTCCACCTGATCGAGGGCGACGAGCGGGCGGCGATGTCCAAGCGCCGCGGGGATTTCATCACGCTTGACGAGCTCCTGGACGAGGTCGGGGTCGACGCCACCCGTTTCTTCATGCTGCAGCGCTCCCAGGATCGCACCGTCGATCTCGATCTCGATCTGGCGCGGCGAGAGTCCCCGGAGAACCCCGTCTACTACGTGCAGTACGCCCACGCCCGGATCGTGACGATGATCGGGCGGCTGGCCGAGGACCGGGTGGCCGGCGCGCTTGCGCCCGGCGCGCCGTGGGGGGAGACGGATCTCGAGCCGGCCGAGCGTGATCTCATCCAGGCTCTGCTGGCGTTTCCGGATGAGATCGCCGAGGCCACCGAGCGCCGGGCGCCGCACCGGATCGCCGGCTATGCGCTCGAGCTGGCCCAGCAGTTCACCGCGTTCTATCGCGACTGCAAGGTGATCGGCGCCGAGCCCGCCACCGTCGAATCGTTCCGGATCGCCCTGTCGCAGTCGGCGCGCCAGACGATCGCGCTGGCGCTGGCGCTGCTCGGGGTCGGGGCGCCGGATTCGATGTAAGGACTCTGACGCGAGCCCCCGCCCGCCAGGCGCGTCCAGACGCCGTCGGAACCGTCAGTTACAAGGTCGCGGGCCCTTAGGCGCCGCGGGCGAGGTCCTCGTCGAGCCGGCGAGCGTCACCGGCGTCGAGCACCGACGCGGCCGTGGTTGGGTCCGACGCCGCCAGACGGGTCCGCCGGCGCCATTTCGGAATCGCGATCAGCAGCGTGACCACGCCCACCGCCAGCAGCACCGGCGGGACGACGTACACGAGCAGGTTGAAGCCGTGGGCGGGGGGGAGGGCGAGGACCGCGGCTCCGTAGGCCGCGACCATGTTGCGCTCGACCTGCGCGCGGGTCTCCCCCTGGCCGATCAGCGTGCGGACGACCCCGCGCTCCTGGAACGCCTCGGGGGATTGGGCCACCGCGAGCGGCTCGTGGCAGACGGTGCACATCAGGTCCCCGACGATCTGGTTGTAGGACGCGCGCGGCGCGCCCGCTGTCGCGGCGGAGGTCAGCGGGCCGCTGAGCGCGACGGCGAGCGCGAGCAACAGCGCGACGGCGAGGGCCGCCGGGCGCCCGGGCGCGCCCGGCCGGCGGCTCATGAGCGCTCGGCGAGGATGTGCGGAAGCGTCCGGCTCAGCCACTGACTGGTGATCGGCAGCCGCTGCAGTGCCTGGATGCGCCCCTGGCGGTTGATCACGAACGTCTCGGGCACCCCGGTCGCGCCGAGCGCGCTGGCCAAGCTGCCGCTCACGTCGCGCAGCACTGGAAACGTGATGTGGTAGCGCTTGGCGAACTGCTCGTCGGCGCCCGGGTCATCCTCATAGGTGACGCCCACCAGCGTTGCGTCGCTCCGGGCCAAGATGCGCTGCTCGGCGGAGAGCAGCGGCGCCTCGGCTTGGCACGGCTCGCACCACGAGGCGAACACGTTGAGCACCACCACCTTGCCCCGGAAGCTCGCCAGGCTCGCCTTCGCGGAGCTGCCCAGCAGCGGCAGGTTCAGGCGGGAGTTGGGGGCGACGGGGTACCGGCCGTGGAGCACCTGGGAGTCGATCGAGGATGTGTCGGGGTGCGTCGAGACCCCGAACGTGAGCAACGCCAGCAGCGCCACGGCGGCGACGGCGATCAACCCGGGGAGCACGAATCGACGCATCCCGCTGATGGTAATGGCCGCGACTCGCCGGCAGCACCACCGCCAGCGCGGCGCGAGTGGGGTCGCGCGCACGCGAACGCGGGTCAACTACGGATGAAGCCACCCGCCGAACCTG
>DATCFW010000271.1:0-33032 GCA_036509295.1 Solirubrobacteraceae bacterium
ATGAGGTCCCCGGCGGCGGCGGCAAAGCCGGCGGCGCCCGCCGACGCCTGGAGGACCTCGAGCCGGGAGCCGGCCAGGACGCGCTCCAGCACCCGCTCGCGCTGCAGCGCGGAGATCCGCCGGCCCGCGTACCCGGCCCGGCGCGCGATCGCGCCGGCGAGCCCGCTGAAGGTGAGGACCGATCCGAGCACCACCCCCTGCTGCGCCAACTCCCCGGCGTAGTGGCGAGCATCGACGGCGGTCGGAACGACGAGCAGCGCTCCGCCGCGCCGCGCCGCGCCGGCGTACGCGCCGAGCACCTCCCCCGCCTTGGCGGAGTTGGCCGGTCCGAGGACGAGCGTCAGGGGCATCGCCCTATGGTGGCGCGCGGGGCCGACGGCTCCGCGGCGAAGCGAAGGTGCGGAGCCGGTCCCAGCGCCCGGCCCAACCTGAGGTCAGGCGGCGGCGGACTCCTCAGCGGCCGCGTCGGCTCCGTCGGTCGAGCCCTCCGCGGGGACAGCGACCTCCTCGGCGTCCGGCGGCTTCGCGCCCTCCTTGGCCCAGGGCTCATCGAACTCAACGCGCCACTTGCCCTCCTCGTTCTGCATGAGCGCGAGCCGCGCCCGGAAGCTCTTGCCCGACCGGCCCTTGAACCCGGTGACGGCGCGTTCGGTCCGGCCAGTCTTGATCAGCTCCTTGGCCACCGCGATGGGCAGTTGCTTCCCCGCCTTGGACTTCCAGATGACGAAGCTGCAGCCCGGGTCCTCCCGCGACCAGCACGAGTAGCCCTTGCGGTTCTCGTTGATGTCACGGCCGCATACCGGGCAGGGGCCGAGGTTGGCCCGCGGGATCCGGACATCCTTGAGCTTGGCGTCGAGCTCGCCCACCGTCGACTCGGCGAACTTGACGATGTCGCCCATGAACGCCTCGCGGGACTCGGTGCCGGTCTCGATCTTGGCCAGCCGATGCTCCCAGTCGCCGGTGAGGCCGGGGCTGGTCAGCGGGTGCTCGCCGAGCAGACGGACGACGTTCAGGCCCTTCTCGGTGACGACCAGCGCCCGCCCGTCGCGCTCGATGTACCCGACCTGGAGCAGGCGCTCGATGATCGCGGCGCGCGTCGCCGGCGTGCCGATGCCCGAGTCCTTCATCGCCTCGCGTAGCTCGTCCTCGTCCACCAGCTTGCCGGCGGTCTCCATCGCCCCGAGTAGCGAGCCCTCGGTGTAGCGGCGCGGCGGCTTGGTCACCTTCTCCGCCGACGCGATCTCACGCACGGTGACGTCCTCGTCCTGGACGAGCTTGGGCAGCTGCTGGCCGACGGTCTCGTCGTCGTCGTCGGCGCGCTCCTCCTCGGGCTGCTCGACGCCGCGCCACCCCGGGACGAGCATCACGCGGCCGCGGGTCCGGAAGATGTGCTCGGCGACCGTGGTCTCGATCCGGGTGTTCTCGAACACCGCCTCGGGATGGAACACCGCCAGGAACCGTCGCACGACCATGTCGTACACCCGGCGGTCGTCCTCGTTGCCTTTGATCTTGTCGACCGGGTGGCGCTCGGCGTTGGTGGGGATGATCGCGTGGTGGTCGGTGACCTTGGCGTCGTTGACCACGCGCCCGAGGGGCAGCACATCGAGGCCGAGCACATATGTCGACGCGGCGGCGTACTCGGACTGTCCGCCCAACAGCCGAGCGATCGGCTTGATCTCCGGAATCATGTCCCCGGTGATGAATCGCGAGCTGGTGCGGGGGTAGGTGAGGGCCTTGTGCTCCTCATACAGCCGCTGGGCGGCGCCGAGCGTGCGCCGCGCCGAGAATCCGAAGCGGCGGTTGGCATCGCGCTGCAGGGAGGTGAGGTCATAGAGCAGCGGCGCGCGTTCGCGGCGCTCCGTCTTCTCGAGCTTGGTGATCGCGCCGGCCTGCCCCTCACAGGCAGCGACGACGGCGCGGGCCTGCTCCGCGGTCTTCATCCGCGGATTCGCGCCCGGGTGGTAGCGGCCCTCGTACCCGCGCGGTCCATCGGCGACAGTGTCAAACTGCGCGTCCACCAGCCAGTACGGCTCGGGCTGGAACGCGCGGATCTCCTCCTCGCGACGAGCCAGGATCGCCAGGGTCGGCGTCTGCACGCGGCCGAGTGAGACGGCGCCGTCAAACGAGGAGCGCAGCCGGATGGTCGCCGCGCGGGTCGCGTTCATGCCGACGATCCAGTCGGCCTCCGAGCGCGACCGGGCCGCCGCCTCCAGGGTCGCGAACTCCGCACTGGGGCGCAGCTCGCCGAACGCCGCCTCGATCGCCCGCTTGGTCATCGAATTGAGCCATAGCCGTTGCACCGGCTTGTGCGAGCCGGACTTCTCGTACAGGTAGGCGAAGATCAGCTCGCCCTCCCGCCCGGCGTCGCACGCGTTGACCACGGTGTCCACGTCGTCGCGCCCGAGCTGACGGGTGACGGCGGTCATCTGCTTCTTGGAGCGCTCGTCACGGACGACGAGCTTGAACTGCTCGGGCACGATCGGCAGATCGGCCATCCGCCACTTCTTGTACTTCTCGCCGTATTCGTCGGGATCGGCGAGCTGGACGAGGTGGCCGACCGCCCACGTGACCACGTGATCGGGGCCCTCCAGATACTCCTTGTGGTTGGTGAAGGCGCCGGGGAGGACCCGGACGATGTCCTTCCCCACGGACGGCTTCTCGGCGATGACCAGCGTCTTGGGCATAGGCCGCGGAGGGTAGCGCTCCCGGCAAGCCGCTCCCGGCGGCCGGCGTGCAAGCGCTCGAACCAGAGGTCGGGCGCTTCACGATCGCCGTTGCCTGCGGCCTCGTCGCCCGGGGGCGGATTTGTCACAGGATCGGTGAGCCCGCGTCAAGCAACATAGATACCCGATGCGCGATGACCAGCGGTGTGATGGCCACGTCATCCCTCGTCCGCCTGACGCTCGTGCGTACGACGATCCCCGACATCTTCGTCAACGACTGCGCCATTGTTGCGAGCCACCGCGGTGAAAAGCTCGCTCCCTCGCGATTCACGAACCGGGGCTGTTGCGAGGCGGGAAACTCGTCGCCGGGACGTTTGAGAAGCAGCTGGGCAGCGGCGGCATCTGCGCTCCGACCGTCAGTGCGACCTTCCCGTTGGGAAGCTGCTCGGCGGCGAGTACCCCCTCATCTCCGGGAGCCAGGTAATTCCGGCCCGGTGTGAGAGTCAACGTTTCGCTCATCGTCGCCCCGGGATAGGCGATCAGGCCGGGCGTCGAGCATCCCGCCTGCACCGGAATGACCGTCTCGTCGATTCCCATCTGCGCGAACTTCGCGTTGAGCGCCGGGATCGCGGTGGTCAGATCATGGATCGTCACCGTGACGCTCCCATCCGAGTTCAGCGCCAGTGCGTATGCCGGCGGCGTGCTCGCCGTCACGCTGAGCCCGAGCACCACCGCAAGCGTCGCCGCCGCCACGGCGGCGCCGGCACTGAGGACCACCGGCCGCGCGCCACGTCTGCGGGGCCGGGGGCTGAGGACCACCTGATCAGCGCGCTGCTCTTGCACCAGACGGGCCCACAGGCCCTCCTCAAAGGTTCCCATCAGTTCCTGCCTTTCGTAGTCGGGTGCGTGCCCGAAACAAGCGAACTCTCAGCGCTCCCGGCGACACCCCGAGTGCTCGTGCGGCCTCGGTCGGAGTCAGCCCGGCCAGATGGACCAGCTCGAGTGCCGAGCGATCGCCCTCGGGCAGACGCGCGGCGCGCTCGAGCAACATGCGCCCATCGCGCTGCGCATCAATCCGCCCGGCCAGATCCTCGATCTCATCATCACCCAGGACGAGACGCCCGCCGAGCCGGTTCACCATCTGCCGACCGTCGGCGCATTCGGCGCAGTGCTGCGCGTAGGTGAACCGAGCGATCGCGAGCAGCCAGGCCCGGGGGCTCCCCCGGCCGGCAAACGTGTGCGCGGACGCCACCGCCTCGACGAACGTCTGCGAGGTCAGGTCGGCAACGACCTGCGGCTCGACGCAGCGACGGGCGAAGAACCCGGCCACCGCGTCGAAGTTGTCGCGATACACCGCGCCGAAGTCCAGTGGCGACGATGCGCGTCGGGGACGAATCGCGGTGCCGGCAGTGGACGCGCTCATACCGCTTAAGTGGGGAATCCCGCTGGGTGCGTTACCGGGGGCCATCGCCGCGGCGCCTCGGATCAGTGGTGGCTCTCCGCCCACGCGAACGTCAGACGCAGGCGGGCAAGCGGCCAGCAGCCGACGGTGCTGACAAAAGCGACCGGACAGGGCGCCGATGTCAACGGCATGGCCATCCGGCCAGGATGCCAGCATGCCGGCGGCGGACCTCAACCCGCCGCTGGCCACGGAGGTTGCTCGTGCTCAGGCGTAACGTCTGTCGGCGACAATCACCGAGACCGGATCGGATCTGGCCGGTCAGACCCCGAGGCCTGAGGAGGCATCGTGAAGAGTTCGCAGACACACCGGGGCGAGCTCCGATGACGGCCTCCGAATGGGGACTGGCCGTCTCGGTGTTCCTGGCGTGCACAGTCGAGGCGGTGGAAGCGGTGACGATCGTGCTCGCGGTCGGGTTCACCCGCAGCTGGCGCTCGGCGTTCATCGGCGTGGGCGCCGCGCTGCTCGTGCTGGCGGCGGTGACCGCCGCCCTGGGCCCCGCGCTCACGTCTCTGCCGCTCGATGTGCTGCGGGTGGCCGTCGGCGGCCTGCTGCTCGTGTTCGGTCTGCAGTGGCTGCGCAAGGCCATCCTCCGCGCATCGGGTTTCAAGGCCCTGCACGACGAAGCCGCCCTGTACCAGGAGGGGCTCCGGGCCGCCCGGGCCGCCGGCGGCGCCCGACCGGGCGTGGACGGCTACTCGTTCACGATCGCTTTCAAGGGCGTGTTCCTGGAAGGCCTCGAAGTGGTCTTCATCGTGCTCACGTTCGGAGCCAACCAGCACCACACCGGCATCGCCGCGGTGGCCGCGGCGGTCGCCGTCGTGCTCGTGGTTCTGATCGGCGCGGCGGTGCACGCGCCGCTCACCCGCGTGCCGGAGAACACGATGAAGTTCGGCGTCGGCGTGATGCTCACCTCGTTCGGAATGTTCTGGGGAGCCGAGGGCGCCGGGGCGCACTGGCCCGGCAGCGACGCCGCGCTGCTGGGCATCATTCCGGTGACGCTCGCGCTGGCGGTGGGACTCGTCGCGCTGCTGCGGCGCGGGAGCCCCTCGCTCGGCGCGGGTTCCACCGCCGCTTCCGATGACGCAATGGTGCGGGCATGAGGCGGGCGGAGCAGCTGGCGCGCTTCCTCTGGGATTTCGTCGTCGGCGACGACTGGCGGATCGCCGTCGGGGTCGTGCTGGCGCTCGCGGTCACCGCCGTCGTCGCCGGCGCCAGCGTGAGCGCCTGGTGGATCCTGCCGGTGGCGGTGGCCGCGCTGCTCGCGTTCTCAGTGCGGCGCGCCGCGCCGCCTCGACGGTAGGGGCCCTCAGCGCCCGCGACGACACCGAGGCTTCGCGGTCGCGGCGACCCTCGGCGTGACACATCACTAGGTATGCATGCAATGATGTATGCATGAGCCATGGCAGCGAACCCGACCTGACGTTCCTCTCCACCGAGACGGCACGCTCGGTGGCCGAGACGATGCAGGCGCTCGCCGCCCCGAGCCGGGTGCGGATCCTCAGCCGCCTCGGCGCCGGCCCGTGCTCAGTGGGCGAGCTCGCGCGTGATATCGCCATGGGCCAGCCGGCGGTCTCCCAGCAGTTGCGGGTGCTGCGCCACCTCGGGCTCGTCGTGGGCGAGCGCGACGGGCGCCAGGTCATCTACGCCCTGCACGACGACCATGTCCGCGCGCTGCTCACCGAAGCGGTCTCCCACACCGAGCACCGCCGGCTCGGTCTGGCCGCGCGCCCCGCCGAGCAGCTCGTTCCGGCATGAGCGCCAGCGGGCCAGCGTTACTCGCCGCCGCGGCGGGCGTCGGCTTCGGACACGCGATCCTGCCTGACCACTGGGTCCCGCTCGCCGTGCTCGGTCGCACCCGCCGCTATCCCCTCTCCCGCATCGCTCGGCTCTCCGGTCTCGCCGGTGTCGCGCACGTTCTCGTCTCGATCGTCCTCGGCGCCGTCATCATCGCCATCGGCCTGCAGTTCCGCTCCGCCGTCCAAAGTGCCCAGGACACGATCATCGGTTGCGTACTGATCGCCACCGGCCTCGGCTTCGCCCTCCTCGAGCTCACCGGCCACGGCCACCACCACGACCACGACCACGACCACAACCACGACGCGCACGAGCAGGAGCGCTCGCCGGGACGTCTGGGCGGCCTGGCGGCCGTGATGGTTCCGTTCGGCGCCGCCGCCTCACCCGACCTCACGATCCTGCCGGTGTTCCTGGCCGCCACGACCGCCGGCGTGGCGACCGCGCTCGGGTCGCTGGCGATCTTCGCGGCGGTGACGATCGGCACGATCGTTGGCCTCACCCTCGCCGCCGCCCGCGGCGGCTACGAGATCCAGGGCGAGTGGCTCGAGCGGTGGGGCAACGTGTTCACCGCGCTCGTGCTCGTGATCATCGGCGCGCTGGTCCTCGCCGGCGTCATCTGATCCGCTGCGCGGCGGCGACGGTCGGCGGCGGCGACAGCCCCCGCCGCTCAGCGCCCGTCCAGCTCGGCCGCCAGACGAGCGACGGCCGGCAGCCCCCGCTCGGCGGCGATCGCCTTCGCCTCCTCGATCAGCTGCCTCGCCTCGGGCCCGTCGCCGAGGGCGCGCGCCAGGTCGAGCTGGGTGTGGGCGAGCTCGAGCGTGGCCCGCAGCGCCCGGTTGGCCGCGGCGGCCCGCCGCAGGTGCACGACGGCGACGTCGCGGCGATCGAGCGTGAGCGCCAGGCCGCCGAGGTAGCGGCTGACCGATCCGAGGCACACCGCTCCCAGCCCGATGACGACGTTGGTGTCGGCGAACGGCGCCAGCAGCTCGTACAGCGGCGCCGCGTGTCCGGCATCGCCGAGCCGGGTGGCCAGATCGGCCGACAGTGCCATCACCGCCATCCAGTCGCCGTCAGGCAGAATCCGCTGGAACTCGTCGACGGCGAGCGCGTCGAACTCGGCCTGGGCCTCCTCGTCGCGCCCGGTCCGGTTCAGCAGCGTCGCCAGCCCGGCCCGCCACGCCGCCCGGCTGGGGTTGCCGACGACGAGCTCGCGCAACGGCGTCTCCAGCTCGCCCATCCGGTCCTGCTCGCGCCGGACGGCCAGCAGCTGGACGGCGTAGTACTGGGGCGCGGTGACGCCCTCACTCCGGACCCCGGAGGACACCGCGCCGCCGGCGAGCTGCTCGGCTTGGTCCAACCGGCCGTCGAGCAGGGCCATCATCGCCCGCCACACGGCGGCGTTCCACAGGTACAACGGCTGCCGCAGCCGCTCGGCGCCGGTCGTGAACGCCTGCATCTGGACCTCCACGCCCTGGCGATCCCCTCGTTCGAGCAGGTCGACCACCAGCCAGGCGTGTCCCTGGAGGGTCAGCTCGATGTCGGATGCCTCGCGCGCGGCCTGCAGCAACCGCGTCGAGTCGGCCAGCCGGCGCTCGAGGCTCGCCGGGCCCCAGTACGCCCGCCGGCGCGCCCCGGCGGCCAGAGCGATCGCGACGGGTGCGCCGAGCTCCTGCGCGATCGCGGTCGCCTCCTGGGACAGCGCCGGCATCCGATCGCGCCGATCGGAGAAATACAGGGCGCCACACAGGCTCGCCAGCAGCTTTACGCGGGTGACCGTCCGCTCGTCCGCGGTGACCGTCAGGGCCTGCTCGAGCATCTCGATCAGCTCCTCGTCGACGACCCCCGGCGGCTGCACGTAGCGTCGCGAGGCGCCGATCGCCGCCCGGGCGATGCCGTCGCCGTCGCCGAGCTCGGCCGCCAGCGACCCCGCCTCGCGGAACGTGGCCCAGGCCAGCGGCCGTTCGCCGCTGCGCACCCGCGCCGCGCCCAGCTCGAGCAGGAGATCGCGCCGGCGCGACAGGGCGTCCGGGGCGTACCGCTCGAGCACCTCCAGTGCCCGGGCGTAGTGGTCGGCCGCCTCCTCGTTGGCGAGCATCGCGGTCGCCCGCTGACCCGCCTGCAGCGCGTAGCGGATCGCCCGCTCGGCGTCCTGCGGTTCGGCGGCGCGCGTGAAATGCAGGGCCAGCGCTCCGATGTCGCGCCGGGGGTGCGCGGGGTCCAGCTCCTCGAGCGCCTCGCCCACCCGGCGGTGGATGCGCGTTCGGCGGGGGCTCGACATGCCCTCGTACAGCGTCTCGCGGATGAGCGCATGGGTGAAGCTGTAGCGCCCCGGGTCCCCCGGGGACTCGGTGACCAGGCCGGCGTCCAGAGCGGCCTCGAGCGCCCCCAGGAACCGCTCCTCCTCGAGGTCGAGCACCCGCTCGAGCGGTTCGGCATCGAAGTCGCGTCCGATCACCGCGGCGCCGCGCAGCCATTCGATCGAGCTCGCGTCGAGCCGGTCGAGGCGCCGGGAGATGACGACGCGGACATCGTCGGGCAGCCCGAGGGTCTCCAGCTCGTGCGCGCCGGCGTCCTGAGAGCGCACCCCGGAGTCGACCAGGTGGCGCACGATCTCCTCGATGAAGAAGGGGTTGCCCTCCGTCTCGCGGCACAGCGCCTGCACGAACGCGAACGACGGCGTTCCGCCGACCCGCAGCCGCACGAGCTCGGTCGCCTCCGCCTCGCGCAAGCCGCCGATGTCCAGCTGGACCGTCAGCCGCTCCCGGCGCAGCCCCGCCAGCGCGGCGTCGAACCCCTCGCTCCAGCGGTCGACCGCGCGATAGGCCCCGAGGATCGACACGCGAGCGTTGTGGGGCGAGCGCGCCAGATGGCGCAGCAGGAGCAGCGACGGGCGATCGGCCCAGTGCAGGTCGTCGAGCACGATCAGCACCGGCGCCGCCGCCGAGATCGCGGCCAGCAGTCCGGCGACCGCCTCGAACAGCCGGTACCGGTCGGTCTCGGGATCACCTGGATCGCGTGGTGGCAGGTCGGGCAGCCGGCGCCGCAGCTCGGGGATGAGGCGAGCGAGCTCGCCACCGTACTCGCGAGCCACGACGCGCAGCTCGTCGAACGTCGCATGGAACACGTAGTGCCCCAGGGCCTCAAGGAAGGGCTGGTAGGGAACGAGCGTCTCCTCGGGAGCCCGGCCGGCCAGGACGATCGCCCCTTCCGCGCTCGCTCGGACCGCCGTCTCGGCGAGCAGCCGGGTCTTCCCGATGCCCGGGTCCCCGGCCAGCAGCATCACCCGCTCGCCCTCCTCGCGCCACCACTCCTCGAGCTGGCCCATCTCCGGGCGCCGCCCGATCAGCGGCCCGGCGGCGGCGGCGCGCAGCTCCGCGGGGACGGCGATCTCGCCCACCCGCTCGTCGCCCGCCGCGATCGCGCCGCGGACCCCTGGGTTGAGCAGCCGTTCGTGGGCCTGCAGCGCCTCCGGCGACGGCATGGTGCCGAGCTCGTCACGCAGCAGGGAGCGCAGCTGGTCGAACACGCGCAGGCCCTCGGCGACGTTCCCCTGCGCCTCCAGGGCCGCCATCAGCAGGACGTAGCCCGATTCGCGATACGGCTCGGACTCGATCAGCGTGCGGGACGCCCGCTCGACCGATCCCAGCTGGGTGCCGCCGAGACTGAGGCCGGCGCGACCGATGACCTCCAGGGCCTGGAGCCGGATGTCCGCGAGCTCGCGGCGCCGTGGCTCCAACCACGCGACCTGTGTCCCGGGGAGCAACCCGCGGCCGGCGATATTGAGCGGCACCTGGGCCAGCGCCCAGGCCGCCCGCGCGTCGCCCGATTCGAGCGTGCGCTGCGCCCGCCACAGCTCGCTCGCCGCCGCCTCGACGTCGACCCAGGCCGGCTCGGGGAGCTGGAGCCCCAGCTCGTCGCGCCCGGCGAGGATGTCGCGTCCGAGCGCCGAACGTAGACGGGACAGCAGCGTGCGAATCGCGGCGTCCTCGGAGCGCGGCGCCTCTCCCGGCCACAACGCCCCGATCAGCTCATCGCGTCCCACCGGGCGCTCGCGGTTGAGGACGAGATAGGCGAGCAGCAGCGGAACCTGCTTACCGCGCAGTGAATTGACCAGCTCGACGCCGTCAAGCTCGACCGACAAGCGCCCACACAGCTGGATTCTGGTCCTCTCGCCAACAGGAGCAGGTTCCGGCAACGTTGTGGAAACGTATCGCCAACGGGGCGATGGGAACGTTCCGATCCGTGGGATTCGGGACCACCCACCCCACGAACCACCAGCAACAGCGGCGCCGACACCGGGAACGCCGTCATGCCTAGCCGCGACGACCGAGGATGGATGACTCGATCAACTCAAGAGCACAGCCGAATTGCCTACTGCGAGTGCGGGGCGGCCTTGCAGGGCGGTTCTCGGCAGGAGCTCTTCGATGCGGCCCAGGCTCACCTCGCTCATCACCATCCCGAGGTCCTAGGGGCAGTAGGACTCGATGTCGTGCAACAGATGATCGAGGAACGTCCGGGGGCAATCAACGCCTGAGGTGGGCGGCGCGCAGACCGCCGCCCGCCTAGGCGTTCATTTCCGGACGCGGCACTCCGGCCGCGGCAGGGGCCCTGAAGGTCAGTTGGCGCAGCGCCCGGTGCTGACCGACGTCAGGTGAGCCTCGGCGTGGCGGAGGTCTGACCGGACCAGCACGTTGGGAACGGCGAAGCCGCCGGCGTGCGAGGTGCCGGTGAGCGCCGCGAACACGGTGGCGATCACCTGGCCATGGCCGTCGATCATCGGGCCGCCCGAGTTGCCCGGACGGACCAGGCCACGGAGAGCGGTGATGCTACGCGGGACGTGTCCCGCGCCGTAGGCGTCCTGGGTGTCGACCGTCTCGGTCTGGCCGACGCGGCCGGGCTCAGCGGCGAACCCGCCGTCCAGCGGGTAGCCCAGGATCGCGACCGATGTGCCGCTCCGGGCGCTGCCGACCGCCGACAGCGGCGCCAGGCCGAGCCCGGGCACGCGGAGGATCGCCACGTCGTTGTGGGGGTCAAACCAGACCGGCTCGGCGGGGATGCCCCGGCCGACGCCGCCGACCTGGACCTCGGTGTCGGCCTCACCGGCGACGACATGGGCGTTGGTGACCACCAAGTCGGGCGCCGCCACCCAGCCGCTGCCCTCGACGCCGAGGCCGCACGCATCGCCGAACACCCGCACGACGCTGTGCCGCGCGTCCGACACGCCGCCACTGGCCAGGATCCGGCGGTCCGGCGCCGGGACGTTCGCGGCTGGGCCACGCACCGACGGCAGCGGATCGAACCTGGCCAGCGCGTTCAGGATCGGCCCCGACGGCGGCAGCAACTGGTCGAGCGTCCGCAGGATCGCGGAGTCCTGAATGTCCGCTCGCAGCGGCTGCGAGCCGGACGCGTCGAGCGCCACCGCCCCGATGATCCAGGCGATGCCCAGTCCGACGCACGCGGTGAGCGCAGCGCCGAGCAGGCCGTCGGCCGTGCGCAGGCCTGGGATCCGCAGTGCCGATCGTACGCGGGTCCCGAGCCCCTCCAGGCCGCTGGCGAACATCCCGCCCGCCAGTAGCGCCCCGAGCAGGCCGAACAGCGGCGCGTACGGCGAGTGGTCCCCGGCGCTGAGCAGCAGTGGCGCCGCGCGCGTGCCGATGAAGGCTCCGACGGCGAACCCGACGAGCGATAAGGCGCCGACAATGAAGCCCTGCAGATAGCCGTAGAAGGCCAGCAGGACCGTGAAGGCGACGATCACCCAGTCCAGACCACTCACGCGCTTCAGCGTAGGGGAGCCGACCATCCCGTCCGCCCACCACGACGACAACCGATGTCCCCGGGTCCGTCAAGCGGCAGCGATCCTGGACCCATCCCCTACCGTATCCAGGCACGGTGCTAGAGGGTGGGGTCATCGCGGCGCACCGGGCGCCGCCTCGGAGACGGCGTCGGGGTCGCCGCCGGCGCCTGCTGACCCGCGCACTCCCGATGGTCGGCCTCGCCGTCGTCGCGTTCGCCACCGGGGCGATCTGGGCGACACAGCCGGGCCGCGACGAGCGCGACATGGTCCGTCACTACGTGACCGCCTGGCAGCGCGACGACGTCGACCAGATGTACGCGTTACTGGACTCCGCGTCCCAGGCGCGTACGTCGGAGGCGGCGTTTGGCCGCCGGCTGGCGCACACCGCCGCGATCGCCACGCTCACCTCGCTGCACATCATGCGCGTCGCCGGCGAGCACGGCAACACGGTGTCGGTCAGCATGCGGGTCGAGACGAAGGTGTGGGGCGACCTGATCGAGACGCTGGTGGTGCCGTTCACCGGCAGCGGCTCCGGCGCCCGCGTCCATTTGTCGGACTCCATGCTCTTCCCCGGGCTGCTCGCCGGCGAGCGCCTGCACCGACACCTCGTCCTGCCACCCCGCGGCGCGCTGCTCGCGAGCGACGGGACGCCGCTGGCGCAGGGGGCGCAGCGAACGTCGCCGATCCCCGACGTGGCCGGCCAGATCGTCGGCACGCTGGGCCCAATCCCCCCGTCGCTGTCGGCGGCCTACGCCGGGCGGGGCTATCCCGCCGGCACCCAGGTCGGGCTCGACGGTCTCGAGCGGATCTTCCAGGACCGCCTGGCCGGGCGGCCGGGCGGCTCACTGCTCGCCGGCCACCGAACGCTCGCCACCGCCGCGCCGGCGCAGGCGCGCCCGGTGATGACCACGATCAACCCGGCGCTGGAGCGCGACGCCGTGGCCGCACTCGGCGGGCAGTACGGCGGGATCGTCGTCATGAATCCCCGCACCGGCGCGCTGGAGGCGCTGGCCGGGATCGCGTTCTCGGCGGTTCAGCCGCCCGGATCGACCATGAAGATCATCACCTCCAGTGCCGCGCTCGCGGCCGGGCTGGTGAAGCTCGGCACGGCGTTCGCGTACGCCACGTCGGCGACGATCGACGGCTACACGCTGCAGAACGCGAACGGCGAAGACTGCGGCGGAACGTTGCTCAACGCCTTCGCCGTGTCGTGCAACTCGGTGTTCGCGCCGCTCGGCGCGCAGCTCGGCGCCGCGCGGCTGGTGACGATGGCCCAGAAGTTCGGCTTCGATTCGCCGCCGTCGATCGTCGGCGCGCTGGAGAGCACGATTCCGAGCGCCGGCACGATCGGCGATGGGCTGGCCGTGGGATCATCGGCGATCGGGCAGGGGCTGGTGCAGGCCACCCCGCTGGAGATGACCGACGTCGCCGCCACGATCGCGATGGGCGGCCGGCGGCCGATCCCGACGCTGCTGGCCCACCAGCGCCCGCGCTTTGCCCGGGTGACGTCGCCGAAGATCGCGCACGAGGTCCAGCAGATGATGGAGGCGGTGGTGGAGTACGGCACTGGGACCTCAGCGCAGATCCCCGGGGTGCAGGTCGCCGGCAAGACCGGGACCGCCGAGCTCAAGGACACCGCCAACAACCCGAACAACCCGAACGCGAGCAACAACCCGAAGAACACCGACGCCTGGTTCGTCGGCTACGCGCCGGTCGGTCATCCGAAGGTGGTCGCCGGGGCGCTGTTCCCCAACCAGGGGGCCGGCGGGGCCGCGGCGGCGCCGGCGGTGCGGGCCGTCCTGGTCTCCGCCCTCGGCGGCTGACCGGCGAAGCGGCGCCAGCTAGCGCTAGCTAAAGGCTCCCGGTGACCGCACCGACGACGCTCGGATTGAGCGTGCCCTGGGTCCACGCCGCCAGGCCCTGCCCGTGGGGACCGACGCCAACGGTCACGTCCGACGCGTACGTGGATGCCGACAGCTTCGTCGCGGCGCGCCAGCCCCGGCCTGGTTTGGGTTGGGCGGTGGCGAACGGCTGGCCGCTCTCGATCCAGCCGACGAGCGTCTGGCCGTGGGCCCCCACCGCCAGCGCCGGCGGCTGGTCCTGGTCGACCGCGCCGACCGTGCGGACCGCGCCGAACTGACCGGACGCGCGACGGACGGCGACCTGCGCCTGGCAGCTGTCCGCGGCGGTGCACGACTCCCAGGTGAGCGCCTGGTCGCCCGAGACGTCGCCGGCGAAGGTCAGTCCCGAGGCCAGCCGGTTGGCCGGCGACAGCGTGCGGGCGACGGCGTGCGGGCCGATGTCCGTCGCCTCCACCTGAGAGTGGTAGCCGCCGGCGTGGTCGTACCAGCTCTCCACCCAAGCCACGGTCGCGCCACCGGCCCGCGGCGCGACGCCGACCTCGTCGACCCGTCGCCCGGCGGGGACGGTGACCGCCGAGCGGACCCCATGCGGGGCGCTTGCGCGCGACCCCTTCGCGTAGGAGATCGTGCGCGGGTCGGCCGCTCCGGCGATGCCGGTGGCCGCGCTCCAGGCGACGATCGACGTCTCGCCTCCGAGCCCGGCGGCCGCGAGCGTCTCGGGCAGCTTGCCGCCGCCCGTGAGCAGATGCTGGGCGCCGAACCGATTTGCCTTGGGCGACTGCACCACCCACACGCCGCGCTCGGTCGCCACCGCGGCGAGCATCTGACCATCGGCGAGCGTCACCAGCCGTCCCAGGGTGGCCCCGGCCAGACCACCGACGAGTGTCCGCGGGCGAGCCGCGACGCCTCCCGCCCCGATCTGGACTGCCTGGGCACTGCTGCAGCAGGTGAGATCCGACTTAGCGGGACTGGTGCCGGTGAGCAGTTCGAGTGACCCGCCGTCGTAGGCGAGCGCCAGAATCTGAGCGGCGCCGGAGACCGGCCGGGCGCTGCCGACCCCACCGGTGGGTGAGCGGAGCGTCAGGTCGGCCTGCGCGGTACCGGGCGTGTCGACGTCCTCGATCCCGAAGGCGGCGGCCGCAGCACCGCCCGGCGAGAACGCCACCGCCGGCGCGAGCACGTCGAGCGTGCCCGGCGCGGCGAACTGAAACGGCCGCCCCCACCTCGCCTGAGCGATCGACGGGATCCCGGCGCAGACGACCGCCACGAGCGTCACCGCGACCGCGCACAAGCTCCTCGGCGGGCGGCGGGCCACAGCCGATCAGAGGTTCAGGGAAATCGAGCCGAGCTTCTTGTTATTGGCGCCGAGGACGTACAGCGTCAGCGGTCGATTCGAGTAGACCGAGTCGTTGACCCGGAACAGCAGCAGCCCACCCTGCGTCGGGCCGGCGGCCTGAATCGTGTTCGGCCCGGGCTCGGTGCCGTTGGGCGCCAGCGTCTGGGACGTCCAGGCGAACGGGTTGAGCGCCGTGTCGAGCTTCACCGGATAGTACGTGTTGCCCTCGGTGTCGACGACCTCGAAGTTGTCGGTCGTCGTCGCGTTCCCCTTGGTCTGGTTCTTGGCCCACAGGAACACTCCGAACCACTCCTGCGTCGGACCCAGCGAGGCCGAGAGGCCGGCCGGCAGGCCCTTGACGTACTGCGAGTCCTCGGTGCTGTACTGGTTGAGCTCGCGCGAAATCTGGAGCTGGTAGGTCACCGGTCCGGCGTCGATGTAGTCGCCGTCGTTGTTGTCGTTGGCCACCGTCGGGTGCGCGGTCTTGTCGCCGCACGCGGCGAGTCCGAGTGCCAGCACCAGGGCACAGAGGGCGATCAGATGACGACGGGGCATCAAGGCGGCGGGAAGTCTAACGGGGGTCACGGAGATCCGATCCGCTCGCGTTACCCGGCGGCGACGGACGCCCGCGTGCCGCGATCGCGCCCCTCCTCGAGGATCGATCGCAACCGGCGCAGGGCCCGGGCGGCCTTCCGTCGCGTCCACGACCGGCCGCCGAACGTGTCGAGCAGCTTGTCCGACAGCTGCGACGGCTCGGTCTCATAGGTGTACTGGACCTTGGTGGTGCCGCCGGCGGCGGATGACAGGGTGTAGGTCCCGAGCATGCGGATCCGGTTGTACTTCCCGCCCCGGCCCCGCTCGACGATCCGAAACGGGGGCTGCATCTCGGCGAAGCTCATATCCGCCCAGGCGAAACGATTGAGCGGAGCCTTTGCGCGGAATCGCGCGCCGGCGCCCGCTCCGTAGGAGTTCACCCGCGTGAGGTGCCAGTCGACCAGATAGTGATCGCTGAACTCGGCGTGGTTGGCGATGTCGGCTAGGTACTCGTAGACCTGCTCGCGCGGCTTGGCGATCGTCGTGGTGACGGTGAAGGGCTCCACCCGGGGGATCTTAAGTGCTTCTCAGCGGAAACGACGCGCGAGGCTCAGGCGGCAGCGCGGTGATCGGTGATCCGCATCGTATGGCCGAACTCGGGGCCGTGGACGGTGCGGGTCTGCAACGGGGCCTCGTGCTGGCGCTCACGGCACAGCTCGCAGGCGATCATCCCGGATGCGTAGACGTACACACGCTCGCCGACGAGCGGGGTGCGGTGGCAGCATGTACAGCGCTCGGACCCGGCGAGGCGCTCGTCCAGGCCCCGGCGCAGCAGCGCCAGCTCCAGCTCGAGCATGTCCTTCAGGGACGCCGGCATGCGGGTGGTGTTCGGCCTCGAACCCCTGCTTCCTTCCCCTACAATGGTTCTCGCGGGCAGCGCCTTTTGACCAAAATTTCGGCTGCCTGCCTGGACGAAATACCGATATCCGGTTTTAGGAGTGCTTAGGCGGGCAGGCTATGATCGCGGTAGCTCACCGAGCTCACGCGACCTTCGAGAACCCATTGCGGAAACGGCCGGGAATCCGGAGCGAGGAGGGCAGCATGAAAGCGTGGATGACGGGCAGTGTCGCCGGAACAGGAACCTTTCGCTGCACGGATTGCGATTTCCCGGTGTCGCTCGATGCCGCCAACGAGCTCCCGAGCTGCCCCAACTGCGGCGGCACCGAGTTCGTGCGGGCCTCGCTGTTCACGACGTCCCAGCAGGCCGTACTCGATCTCAGTCCGGCGGTCGAGGACCACGGCTGGCTCGACGACGTCCGCTCCGGCCTCGAGGACCCGGGCCAGTACGTCGCCTACCGCTCCGACGACGACGCGGTGGCCTACGCCCTGACGCGCGAGTGGACGCGGATCGGGCGCAGCCTTGCCGCCGACATCCGGTTCGACGACCCGACGGTCAGTCGCCGTCACGCCCTGATCGTCCGTCAGCCCGACGGGCTGCGGGTCCTCGATGACCGCAGCCTCAACGGCGTCTTCGTCAACGGCGAGCGCGTCGAGTGGAGCACCTTGGCGGACGGGGACGAGGTCGTCATCGGCCGTCACCACTTGCACTTCATCGACATCCCGGTCGTCTCGGGAATGCGCTACGGGCGGTCTCCGGAGACCGGCACCAGCGCTCCCACGGGCTGACCCCAGGACGAGTCCGGACGCCGCGGACGGGTCCGGGCACACTCGGCGAGCGGGCCCTATAGTCCGCGCCGGATGTCCGTCACGATCTCGATCCTCTCCCAGAAGGGTGGGACCGGCAAGACGACGACGGTCAGGACGCTCACCGATGTCCTGCGCCGGATCGGCCTGACGGTCCTCGCCGTCGATCTCGATCCGCAGGGGAACCTGTCGGATTACCTCGACGTCGATCCCGACGCCTCGCCGACGATCGGAGACGTGCTCGCCGGCCGCGCCAAGGCCCGCGACGCGTTGCACAACGGCATCATCCCGGCCAACCTCGGGCTCGCCGAGGCCGAGCTGGCGCTCGGCGGCAAAATGGGCCGCGAGCTCACGCTCAAGAAGGCGCTGCGCGAGGTCTCGGGCGAATTTGACATCGTCCTGATCGACTGCCCGCCGGCGCTCGGCCTCCTCACCGTCAACGCCCTCGTCGCCTCCGACTACGCGCTCCTGTCCACCGAGGCGCAGTATTTCGCGCTGCAGGGCGTCGAGCAGGCGCTCGAGGTGATCGACCTGGCCCGCGACAGCCTCAACCCCGACCTCGAGCTGCTCGGGATCGTGCTGAACATCGCCGACATGCGCACCCGGCACTCCCGAGAGGCGTTCGCGTCACTCCGCGAGCACTACCAGGACAAGCTGATCGAGACGACGATCCGGTCCTCGATCGCCTACGCGGAGTCGGCCGAGCGGGCCGTATCGATCCTCGACTACCGCCCCGACCTGGGCGTCGACTACCTGATGGTGACCGACGAGCTGCTCACGCGCCTGGACCTGCCGGATGCCCGCCGGCCACTGCGCAAGCTCATCCGCGAGCTCGCGCCCGCCGGGCAGGCGCGCGCTCAGCAGGCGGGCTAAGGGCGGGCTAAGAACCCTCTTGCCCGGGGCTCCTCAGAGCCCGCGGACGTCGGCACCTTCGGATTCGAACGGGGCACGCAGAATGCTGGCCCAGCCGCCGATGCGCTCGGCCAGCTGGTCGATCACGCGGCCGGTCTGCTCGTAGTGGCACCAGATCAGGACGGTCGGGCCCGCGCCGGAGATCGTGGCGCCGAGGGCGCCGAGCTCGCGGGCCTGCTCGACGAGCGCGGCTGACCGCGGATACAGGTGGGCGCGATAGGGCTGGTGCAACCGGTCGCGCAGGCCCTCGGCGATCTGCTCGAGGTTGCCGGTGAGCAGGCCGGCGGTGAGGATCGCGGCGCTGGCGACGTTGGCGACCGCGTCGGCGAGCGGCACGGTCGTCGGCAATGCGGCCCTCGCCTGCTCGGTTCTCACCGCCGCGGCGGGGATCACGAGCACCGCCTCGAGTCCCAGCGGCGGCTCTAACCGGTGCGCCCGCGGGCCGTCGCAGATCACGAAGCCGCCATCGAGCGCCGCCGAGACGTTGTCAGGGTGGCCGTCCAGCGCGATCGCCGCGTCGCGAATGTCCGCGTCGAGCTCGAACAAGTGATCCGCGGCGACGAGCCCGGCGACGATCGCGGCGGCGCTGGACCCCAGGCCCCCGTTGAGCGGAATCTCCGAGGAGATCCGGAACTCGAAGTCGTCGGCCGGGTGCAGCCGCTCGAACGCGCGCACGAGGAGGTTGTCGCGATCACGGGGGACGTCGAGTTCGGTCTGGACCGCGAACGCGCCCGTCTCCACCACCTCGAGCTCGAGGTGCAGGGACAGGGCCGCCGCCATCACGTCAAAGCCGGGGCCGAGGTTGGCGGTGGAGGCCGGCACGCGCACCAGCCGCCGCCGGCCGAGCGTCATCCGAGCACCGCGCGCTCGAGCGCCCCGAACTCCGGGGCGCACGGTACGACCGCGCCCACCTGCGCGAGCGCTGTCTGCGGGTCCTTGAGGCCGTTGCCGGTGAGCACGCAGGCCACCCGGCGGGCGTCCCCGGCGCCGTGGACGAGCAGACCGGCGACGCTCGCCGCCGACGCTGGCTCGCAGAAGATGCCCTCGCTGGCGGCGAGCAAGCGGTAGGCGGAGAGAATCTGCTCGTCGGTGACCGCCTTGACGGCGCCGCCCGATGCCGTCATCGCGTTCATCGCGTCCTCCCAGCGCGCCGGGTTGCCGATCCGAATCGCGCTCGCCACCGTCTCGGGGTGCTCCACCGGCGCGCCGTGGACGAGCGGTGCCGCCCCGGCCGCCTGGAAGCCGAGCATCCGCGGCCGGCGGCCAGCCGGGAGGATCTCCGCGAAGCCCCGCCAGTAGGCGGTGATGTTGCCGGCGTTGCCGACCGGGATGCACAGTGCGTCGAGCTCGCCGTCGAGGTCCTCGGCCAGCTCGAACGCAGCGGTCTTCTGCCCCTCCATCCGGAACTCGTTGACCGAGTTGACGAGTGAGATCGGGTGGTTGGCGGCCAGCTGGCGGACGAGCGTGAGCGCCACGTCGAAGTTGCCCGCCAAGGCGATCACCCGCGCGCCGTGCATGAGCGCCTGCGCGAGCTTGCCGGAGGCGATCTTCCCGTCGGGGACGATCACCGCACACCGCAGGCCGGCCCGCGCCGCGTACGCCGCCGCCGAGGCGGCGGTGTTGCCGGTGGAGGCGCACACGATCGCCTCCGAACCCTCGCGGACCGCCGCCGAGACCGCGGACGTCATCCCGCGGTCCTTGAATGAGCCGGTGGGGTTCAGGCCCTCGAGCTTGCACCACACCTCGGCGCCGACCCGCTCGGACAGCGCGGGCGCCAGGACCAGCGGCGTGCTCCCCTCCCCGAGGGACACGATGGGGTCATCCGCCGCGAACGGGAGCCGGTCCCGGTAGCGCTCGATCAGGCCGGTCATCGCGCCGGAGGATGCCAGAGCGGGGCCGGGACCGACACACCGGCGGGGGCCGACAGACCGGCGGCGACCGACGGAGCGGCCGGATCAGACGACGTCGAGCACGACCTTGCCGGTGGCGCCGCGCTCGTCGAGCAGCGTGAGCGCGTCGGCGGCCCGGTCCAGCGGGAAGCGGGCGCCGACCACCGGCTCGACCTGTCCGGCCTCGATCATCCCCTCCAGCGCCCGGGCGATCCGCTCGGTGCGCTCGGGCCAGCCGATCACCGATGCGCCCCAACCGGCGCCAATCACCTCGGTGTTGTTGAGCAGCAGCCGGTTGACCCGGACCTCGGGAATCGATCCGCCGGTGAAGCCGACCACCACGAGACGGCCACCTTCCCGCAGGGATCGCAGGCTGTCGGTGAACCGATCGCCCCCGACCGGGTCGAGCACCAGGTGGACGCCACCGTCGGTCATCTCCTTGACCTGGTCCTTCCAGGGGCCGTCGGAGCGCACCACCTCGTCGGCGCCGGCGTCACGAGCCACCTGCTCCTTCTCGTCGCTGGAGACGACGCCGATCGTCTTGGCGCCCCAGGCCTTGGCCACCTGCAGCGTCGCCGTGCCGACGCCGCCGGCGGCGCCGTGCACGAGGACCGTCTCCCCCTCGGCCAACCGTCCGCGGGCGATGAGCGCGAAGTAGGCGGTGTGGTAGTTCATCACCAGCGCGGCTCCCTGCCCAAAGTCCCACTGGTCGGGGATCTTGAACGTGAAGTACGTCGGGGCGACCGCCGCCTGCGCCCACGCGCCCAGCAGGCAGAACGCCGCCACGCGGTCACCCGGTCTGACGTGGGCCTCCCCGTGGACCTCGCGGACGACGCCACCGATCTCGGAGCCGGGGATGAATGGCAGCTCCGGCTTCATCTGGTACTCGCCGCGGGTCTGGAGCAACTCGGGGAACGAGACGCCGGCGGCGTGGACGTCCACGATGATCCCGCTCCCCGGGGTCATCGGGTGGTGGGAGCCGGGCTCGGAGACGTCGTTGAGGGCGACGGCGGCCGGACCGGTGAGCTCGGTGATCTGGATGGCGCGCATGTCGGGTCGGATCCTAAGCGCTCTACGAGTCCTTACACGAATTCCTCTTCGATGACGCGGATCGCGCGCGGCGGGCCGCGCATGATCGTCAGGGCACCGATCTGCTCCATCGCGGCGTCGAACCGGGACTCGAGCACCGGGTGCAGCACCATCACCAGCCGCGCCTGGTCACGCATGCCCTTCTGCACCACCGACTTGACCGACACGCCCTGCTCGGCGAGGACCTGGGCGACCTGGGCCAGGACACCGGGCTCGTCGGCCACCTCGAGGTACAGGTAGAAGGCCGAGACGACGTCAGCGACCATCTCCAGCGACTCAGTCGCCGGCGGCGTCGACGCCGGCGGGATCATGGCGCTGATCACGTCCCCCAGAACGGCGCTGCCGGTCTGCGGGCCGCCCGCCCCGGGCCCAGACATCGTGATCTCGGTGATCGCCTCGGATTCGACGGTGACCGCGTTGAACGGACCGTTGACCGACGCCAGCGGATGGCCCGGATACAGGAACGCCGGGTACACCGCCACCGAGAGCCCCTCGAGGCCCACGCGTTCGGCGGTGCCGATCAGCTTGAGGCCGAGGCCGAGCTCACGGGCGTACTCGAGGTCATCGGGCTGGATGTGCTCGATGCCCTCGTAGCGCACCTGATCGATGTGCACCGGCGTCTCGAACGCCAGGCGGGCGATGATCGCCATCTTGGCGGCGGCGTCGCGCCCCGAGACGTCGTCGGAGGGATCGGCCTCGGCGTACCCGAGGCGCTGGGCCTCGGCGAGCGCGTCGGCGAACGTGGAGCCCGTCCGGGCCATCTCGGTGAGGATGAAGTTGGTGGTGCCGTTGACGATCCCGTGAACCCGGTCGATCGACGCTCCCGCCAGCGATTCCTGCAGGACCCGGATGACGGGCACGACGCCGGCCACCGCGCCCTCGAACCGGAGCTGCACCCCGCGGACCCGCGCCTCCTCCCACAGCTCCTCGCCGTGATGGGAGAGCAGCTGCTTGTTGGCGGTCACGACGTGCTTGCCGGCGCGCATCGCCGCCAGCAGATACTCACGCGCGGGCTCGAGGCCGCCGATCAGCTCGACGATTAGATCGGAGCTCTCCAGGATGTCGTCAAAGCTCCCCCGGCTCCGCGTCAGCACCCCGGACAGCTCCGGCCGCAGCCCGGTGATCCGCTCGATCCGGTCGGCGTGGCGCGGCAGCAGCTCGGCAAACGCGGCGCCCACCGTACCGTACCCCAGCAGTCCCACCCGGAATGTGTTCGGACTCGCCACGATCACCGCCCCGTCAGACGTCCCGGCTCATCAGGTCGGAGTACGTCTCGCGTCGCACCGCCACCCGGGCGTCGCCGCCGCGGCAGAAGATGACCGGCGGGCGCGGCACGCCGTTGTAGTTGTTGGCCATCGCGTAGCCGTAGGCGCCGGTGGCGGGGGTGGCGATGACGTCGCCGACCGCCGGATCGGGCAACGACGCGTCGCGCACGATCACGTCACCGGATTCGCAGTGCTTGCCGGCGAGGTGGCAGGCGACGGTTCCCGGCGCCAGCGGCCGGTCGGCGATCACCGCCGCATAGCGGGCGCCATACATCATCGGGCGCAGGTTGTCCGACATGCCGCCGTCCACCGCGACCCAGGTCGAGACGTTGTGCTTGATCGTCTGCACCGTGTACAGCGTCACGGTGGAGTTGGCGACGAGGGCTCGCCCGGGCTCCAGCAGCAGCCGCTTGTCCTCCCCCAGCTCGGAGTGCAGCGCGTCGACGATCGTCTCCACGTAGCGCTCCACGCTCGGCGGATGCTGGTCGGGCGTGTACGCCGCGCCCAATCCGCCGCCGAGGTTGTAGACCGGGAAGTCGCCCAGCCCGGCGATGGCGCGGACGGCGGCGCGGAACGGCTCGAGCTCGAACAGCTGTGAACCGATGTGGAAGTGCAGGCCGACCAGCGCGAGCCGCCGGTGGCCGCTGAGCGCCGCGATCGCGTCTCTCGCCTGCGTCACGGAGAAGCCGAACTTGGAGTCCGCCTGCCCGGTGGAGATGGCCGCGTGGGTGTCGCCGGCCACCCCCGGCGTCACCCGGATGAGCACGTCCTGCCTCCGGTCCGGCGGGAGCATCTCCTCGGCGATCGCGGCGAGGCGCTCGATCTCGTCCACCGAGTCGAGCACGACATGGCCAACGCCGGCCTGCAGCGCCTCACGCAGCTCGAGCGCGGACTTGGCGTTGCCATGCATGTAGGTCCGCGCGGGATCGAAGCCCGCGCTCAGAGCCAGCGCCAGCTCGCCACCGGAGGCGACGTCGCAGGCCAGCCCCTCCGCGGCGAGCGCCCGGTATACGGCGGTGCACGGGAACGCCTTGGAGGCGAACAGGATGTCGAAGTCGCGGTGCCGCGACGCCAGGGTATCCACGAACTCCCGGGCGCGCCCGCGCAGATCGTCCTCGACCACCGCATACAGCGGGGTCCCGAACTCGCGCGCCAGCTCGACGGCGTCGCAGCCACCGAGCTCGAGGTGACCACGCTCGTTCACCCGGCTGCCGCGGGGGTAGACGTGAGACAGCTGTCGGAGCTGTGGCACGGTGGCGATCATCGGGCGAGGCACAGCGCACAGGGTATGGTGTCGGCGACGCGTACCGTCGATCCGCTGCTTCCCGCCGACACCGGCGTCCTGGACGGTCTGGCCTACACGCTGTGGCTCCCGCCGGCGCCCCAGCCGCCGGCGCGGGCCGGAATCGTCGTGGTCCACGGTGCCGACTCGTGCAAGGAGAGCCATCACGGCTTCGCCCGGGCGGCGGTGGCGCTCGGCCTGGCGGCGATCTGCTTTGACCAGCGCGGCCACGGAGAGAGCGCCGGCGCGATGGACGCACGCGCCGTGCAGGACGTCGCGATGTTCGCCGTGCGGCTGCGCACCGCGCTCGGTGACCACCGCGCGCCCATCGCCCTGCGCGGCTCCAGCATGGGCGGGTACCTGGCGATTCACGCCGCCGCGACAGCCAAGGCGCAGGCGGTGGTCGCCATCTGCCCGGCCAGCGCCGACGGGCTCCGCCAGGGGCTGCACGACGGGCGGTTTCAGTTCGCCGCCGACCACGAGGCGCTCCGGGCGTTTCTCGACGCGCACGACCTCACCGAGGCGGCGCGGTCACTCACCGCGCCGCTGCTGCTCCTGCACGCCGAGGGAGACGAGCAGGTGCCGGTGCAGCACTCGCGCGAACTCGCCGCCGTCCTCACGTCCGCCGGCAGCCGTCTGATCGTGGTCCCGGGCGGCCACCACCGTTCGATCCAGCATGACGACGAACTCGAGGCGGTCAGCCTGCGGTTCATCATGCGCGCGCTCACCGACGGACGCGGCAGGTTCGGCAACGGGCGCGACGAGCGCGACGGGTCCGGCGAGCGCCGCTGAGCTACCGGCCGGAGAGCAGCCGGCCGGAGAGCAGCCGGCCGACGACGCTCCGCAGGCCGCCAACGACGGCATTGGCGCCCTCGGTGCCGGTGCGGGCGGTGCTCCTGGTGGTGGAGCCGGCGCTCGACACGCTCGTCGAGGCCGTGTTGGCGCCGCTCGTCGACGTGACGCCCGAGGCGGTGCTGCTGATGTTGGTGGCCACGTTCACCGCCGGCTTGCCGACGCTGCCGATGACCTTCGACACAGTGCCGACGGCGGTGGTGCCGGTGTTCGCGGCGGGGGTCGGTGCCGTCGAGCCGGCCGAGGCCACGGTCGCGGTGACGGGCGCGGTGACAGGCGCCGTGGCCGGGGCCGACGTCGTCGTGACGGTCCTGATGACGGTGGAGGCGGTGCCTGACACCGGCACGGCCGGGGGCGGCGGAAGCGTCGGGGTCGCCGGGGGTGCCGAGGGTGCCGAGGGTGCCGAGGAGCCCGAGCCGGTGTGCGTCGGGGCCGGCGCCCGCGTGGTGACCGGGCGGGTGGCGATCGCTCCGGAGCGACTCACCGGGGAGATCACCGGATGGCTGCTGGCGCGGCGGGCCGGATCGCTCGCGACCACGCGGATCGCGGGACGGGCCGCGACGTGCGTCACCCGGGCGACCACTCGAAGCGCCGGCGGTGCGACGGTCACCGCTGCGGCCGGGAGCGCCGTGGCTCGATGGCGGCCGCGCGAGCCGGCGACGGGTCGGGCGGTGACGAGCTGCGTGGCCGGCGCACCACCGCCGCCGAGGGTCGGCCATCCGTTGAACGCGACGACGGCGCTGGCCAACGTGAACAGGAGGGCAGCACCGAGGACCAGCGCTCCGGCGGTTCCCAGTCCCGCCATATATGCCCGAGTCGCTCGCACTCCTCACTCAATCGGCAGCTTGCACCCACACCTTTAATCGATTTTCGGCCGCTGTCGTGGCCCTTTTACCGGTGCGTCGCCGCGTCAAAGTCATCGCTGCCCTTCACGCCCGGCTTAGGGCGTCTGCCAACATCTCCTGACACCATGTCCGCCCCCAGATCCTTCGGTCGCGATCCTGGTCTCCAGGCCCGCATGCTGGCCACGATGTTCCTCCTCGGGCTCGTCTACGTGGTCCTCATCGCGGTGCTGATCGCCGCCGGCGTGGGCGCGGTGGCGGTGGCAGCCATCGCCGGCGCCCTGTTCCTCGTGCAGTACTTCAGCTCCGACAAGCTGGCGCTGCGTTCGATGGGCGCGCAGGAGGTCTCGGCCCAGGATGCGCCCGAGCTGCACGCCACGATCGATCGGCTGTGCATTCAGGCAGACCTGCCGATGCCCCGGGTGGCGATCGCCGACACGCCGATGCCGAACGCGTTCGCGGTCGGGCGCTCGCCGAGCACCGCGACGGTCTGCGTCACCACCGGGCTGCTGGCGTTGCTGGACCAGCCCGAGCTGGAGGGCGTGCTCGGTCACGAGCTGACCCACGTCGCCAACCGCGACGTGATGCTGATGACGATCGCCAGCTTCTTCGCCTCGATCGCCTCGTTCATCGTTCAGTTCGGCTTCTTCTTCGGCGGCGGGTTCGGCGGCGGCAACGATCGCGACGACAACGGGGGCGGCGGGGTCAGTCTCGCGGTGGTGATCCTCGTGTCGGGGGTCGTGTACGTCGTCTCCTTCGTGCTGCTGCATTCCCTGTCGCGCTATCGCGAGTTCGCCGCGGACCGCGGCTCGGCGATCATCACCGGGCGCCCGAGCGCACTGGCATCGGCGCTGATGAAGATCGACGGGCAGATGGACCGCATACCCCAGCGCGACCTGCGAGCCGCCTCGGGTGAGCTGGCGGCGTTCTACATCTTCCCGCCCAAGGCCAAGCAGACGGTGGCCACGCTGTTCTCGACGCACCCGTCCCTGGAGGCTCGCCTGGCGGCGCTGGGTCGGCTGGAGTCACAGCTGCAGGGCACCCGCTGACGATGGGCCTGCTCGACATCCTCACCGGCAAGCGCAAGCTTGCCCAGCCGGCGGCTGATCGCCTGTTCGCGATCACCACGGCCTACGTGACGTTCGAGACAACCCACGAGATCACCGCCCGCGGCAGCGCGGCGATCGTGTTCCAGTCCCTGGCCACCGCGGACTTCGCCTCGATCGTCCGCGACACCGAGGCGGTGGTGCGGGCCACCGCCTCCGACAGCGCGACCGCCGTGGACACGTCAGAGGACGATTTCGGCTTCAGCTGGCTCATCCTCAGGGGCACGGACTTCGACAGCCTCGTCGTCGGGATCAACGCCGTCTCCGGAGCGCTTGCCGCCGGTGGCTACGGCGACCGGATCCTCTGCGCGGTGTTCGCCTTCCAGGACGCCCGCGCCCGCCCCCTCTACTGGATCTACAACTACAAGCGTGGCTCGTTCTACCCGTTCGTGCCCACACCGGGCGCTCAGCAACACCGGGACAACGAACGCGAGCTCGTGCTCAAGGCGCAGGCGGGCAACGAGTTGCCAATCGAGCCGGAGCTGGCGCGATGGTTCCCGCTGTGGGGAATCCCGCTCTAGCGTCCCGTTGGCTCCCGTTGGCGTCCCGTTGGGGACACGGGCGGCCCGCCACCGGCGCGGACGATTCGCGCCGGTGTACATTCTCCGTCAGAGATCCGCGCGCGTGAGCAGTCGCCGCCTGCTCGTACGCTACCCTCCGATCTCGGCTCATTGCGCCTTAAGCGGAGCCTAACCTTTCGCTGCGCCGCCTGGAGCGAGCGCGAGCCACTCGCAACAGACAAGGGAGATACCTTGCGCATACTGATTCTCGGTGGTGACGGCTTCTGTGGATGGCCGACTTCGCTGCACCTGTCCGCCTCCGGTCACGACGTCGCCATCGTGGACAACCTCGCCCGGCGCAACGCCGACGTCGAGCTCGAGGCAGACTCGCTCACGCCGATCAAGCCGATCGGCACCCGGCTGGCCGCCTGGCGTGAGTTGACCGGGCGCGACATCCCCTTCCATCGCTTCAACGTCGCCGAGAACTACCGGGTCATGCTCGACCTGATCCTCGAGTACCGGCCCGACGCAATCGTGCATTTCGCCGAGCAGCGGGCCGCTCCGTATTCGATGAAGAGCTCGTGGCACAAGCGCTACACGGTGTTCAACAACGTCAACGCCACGCACAACCTGCTGGCGGCGCTCGTCGAGGCCGGGTCCGATGCCCACGTGGTGCACCTCGGCACGATGGGCGTCTACGGCTACGGCACCGCGGGCATCAAGATCCCCGAGGGCTACCTGCGGGTCAAGATCGACACCGACGAGGGGTCCGAGATCGAGCAAGAGATCCTGTATCCGGTCAACCCGGGCAGCGTCTACCACATGACCAAGACCCAGGATCAGCTGCTGTTCGCGTTCTACAACAAGAACGACGGCACCCGGGTCACCGATCTGCACCAGGGGATCGTGTGGGGCACCCAGACGGACGAGACCCGGCTCGACGAGCGGCTGATCAATCGGTTCGACTACGACGGCGACTACGGAACCGTACTCAACCGGTTCCTCATGCAGGCGGCGGTCGGCTATCCGCTCACGGTCCATGGCACCGGCGGCCAGACCCGAGCGTTCATCCACATTCAGGACACGGTCCGCTGCATCCAGCTGGCGATCGAGAACGCTCCCGAGCGCGGGGATCGCGTCCAGGTGTTCAACCAGATGACCGAGACGCATCGGGTGCGCGACCTCGCCAAGCTCGTCGCCAGCCTCACCGGGGCGGAGATCGACTATGTCGAGAACCCCCGCAAGGAGGCGGCCGAGAACGAGCTGTTCGTCGCCAATGACCACCTGCTGGAGCTCGGCCTGGACCCGATCACGCTCAAGGACGACCTGCTGTCCGAGGTGACCGAGATCGCGCGGGCGTACGCCGATCGCTGCGACCGCACGAAGATTCCGTGCGACTCGAAGTGGATCCAGCGCCCGACCGAGACCCCCGTCCCGGCGACGGCGTAGCCACCGCCGCCACGCGCCGCCCGCCACGGACCGCCCGCATCCGGCCGCTGTCCGGCCGCTGATCGTCCTCAACCGTCGCGCGGCGACGCGGCCGACGATCACCGGCGTGGAACGATGGACGGCCGAGGTGATCGGCCGGCTGCCGGCGCTGGCCCCCGGTCGGTACCTCGTCGCCGAGCCGCGCCCCCGGGCGCGGGGGCGCCTGCCGGCGCAAGCATGGGAGCAACTGGCGCTGCCGGTGCGAGCTGCCCGGATCGGTGCGGCACTCATCTTCTCGCCGGCCAACCTGGCTCCGCTGGCGTGGCCCCGCAATGTGCTCGTCATGCACGACGCGGCGGTCCTGCGCGAGCCGGGCGCCTACTCGGCGGCGTACCGCGCGTGGCACGCCCACTTTGGCCTGGCCTGCGCGCGGCGTGCCCTGGCGGTGGTCACCGTGTCCGAATTCTCGCGTCGCGAGCTGGTCGAGCTCGCCGGCCTGGATCCCGACCGGCTGATCGTCATTCCCGGAGGCGTGGGCGAGCGCCTGCGCCCCGATGCCGACCCGGCGCCGGCCGTCCGGCGCCACCGCCTCCAGCGTCCCTACGTGCTGACGATCGCCACCGCCGACCCGCGCAAGAACCTGGCCGCGCTGCGCCCGGTCGCGGCGGCCCTGCGAGCCGAGGGGATCGACCTGGTGTGGGCCGGCGATTCACGGCCGTACTTCACCGCGGCCGCGTCGGCGTCCGGCGTGCGGGCGCTCGGGTACGTCGCCGACGACGAGCTTCCCGGCCTGTACCGCGGCGCGCGGGCGTTCGTGCTCCCGTCCCGCTACGAGGGCTTCGGGCTCACCTGCCTGGAGGCGATGGCGTGCGGCACGCCGGTGGTCGCCGCCGACCGCGCCGCGCTGCCCGAGACCTGCGGAGATGCCGCCCTGCTGGTGGACCCCGACGATCCGGCCGAGCTCGCCGCCGCCGTGCTCACGGCCGCGACCGATTCCTCGGCCCGCGACGCGCTGTGCACCGCCGGCCTGGAGCGGGCCTCGCGGTTCAGCTGGGCCGCGACGGCCGCCGGGGTGAACGGGCTGCTGGGCGCGCTGGCCGACGGCCGGCCCGTACCGGACCGCGGGCCCGGCCCCGGGCCCGGGGCCGGGGTTAGCCCGGGATGAGCCCTTCGCCCTGGAACTCCGTCCCCGCCTCCGCCAGAGACACGTCGGGCGGCGGCAGGATCATGTCGGAGCCGAACAGCTCATCGTCGGCGACGAGTGTTCCCTTGGTGCGGACGTAGTCCAGCAGCCGGTCGAACGCCGCCCGGAAGCCCGCCTCGTCGCTCGCCTCACAGGCGGACACAGCCTCGTTGTCGAGACGGTTGAGATCGGCCGTGTCCTCGTCGGAGACGTCGTACTGGCCCTCGGTGGCGATCCGGACGATCACTGAGCCTGCCCCTGACCCGCGCCGGCGCCCTCACCGCCGGTGGTCTGAGCGCCCGCGCCGAGCTCGCCCGCCGGTGCCGCGCCGCCCCCCAGCTCCGCCTTCATCTTGGCCAGCTCGGAGTCGACCTCGCTGCCGGTCGACAGAGACTTCAGCTGACGATCGATGTCGTCCTCGCCGGATCCGAGCTGGGTGAGGTCCTCGAACGTCCCGGCCGCTTCCAGCTCCTGGACCGCGCCGGCACGAGCCCGCATGTTCTCGGTCTTGTCGAGCGCGCGCTGCATCGCCAGGCCGACGTCGGCCATCTCCTCCCCGACGCCGGTGGCGGCCTCGGAGATCTTCACCTGCGCCTCGGCGGCCGAGTACTGGGCCTTGATGACCTCCTTCTTGGAGCGGAACTGCTCGATCTTGGCGCGCAGCTTCTGCTCCGACGCGGTCATTTGCTCCTGCTGCTCTTCGAGCTGGGCGATCTGCGAATCCAATGACTGCAGCTCGGTCTGCAGGCCGTTCTTGCGCTCGAGCGCCGTGCGGGCGAGCTCCTCGTTGCCCTGCGCGAGCGCCTGGCGCGCCTGCGTGTCGAGCTTGACGACCTGCTGCTGGTACTTCTCCTCCTGCAGCTGGAGGCGCTTCTTGGACGTGACGACGTCAGCGATGCCCTTCTTCACGTTCTGGAGCAGCTCGATCTGCTTCTGGTAGCTGTACTCCAGCGTTTCAGACGGATCCTCGGCCCGGTCGAGCAGCTTTGAGATCTTGGCTTTGACGACGGTGGACATGCGCCCGGAAAGGCCCGGCATCGCATCCTCCTTGGCGGGTGGCTTACTGGCACCTGCAAGCGTAGTCGGTCGCGCCGGGACGGAACGTCTCCGGAATGGCGCTCACGGCGACATTAGGATGGCGCGATGGAGCCCAAGCTGGTCTCGCCGTCGTCCTTGGAGATCACGCACTGGATGGGAGTCACCGATGCCAACGGCGCGGGGAACATCCACGGCGGGGTGATCATGAAGCTCGCCGACGAGGCCGCCGCCGTCGCCGCGATCAAGCACTCGCGCGCTACAGGCTGGACGGGTGGCGCGCCCGGAAGCCGCGCGTGCGGGCCATGACCGGCCGCCAGCGGGGGCCGGATCCGGGCGGGGGCTTGGGATCGTCCTGTGCCGAGGTGTCCAATCGGATCCCCGCGATCTCCACGAACGCGTGCGCCGGGTTGGTATAGACGGTGATCCACTGCCCGAGGCCCCGCCGGCCCCAGGACTCGAACTCGCCGGAGTCCATCGAGGTCCGCAACAGCCCAGCGGCATGCAGGACGTAGGAGACCGAGCCCGAGCAGTCGTAGCCCGCATCCTTCCAGCGGCCGTGACCGCCGCCGTAGATGTACGGCTTGGTCCGGATCACGTTCCCGGCCCAGATCGCCTCCTTGACGACCTTGGGGGCGAACGAAGGGGCGTAGGCAACGCCCCGGATGATCTTGGCCACGTCACCCGGAACGGTGGGACGCGACCGCGTGCTCGCGGGCTCGGATGGAGCGCCGACGCCCGCGCCACCGGTGCTCGCGGCGCCGATGGTGGCGGTGCTGCTCGGCTGGCTCGGCGGGCGGCCCGTGCCACTCGCGGCGGACGCGCCGGAGGCTCCGACCAGCGCCAGCAGCGCCAGGCCAGGAACGAGTACAAGTCGCTTGAACGGCATTCATCCTCTTTCGTCGGCCGGCGGGGTTAGCTGTCGGGCTAGCGCGAAAAGAGCTTGCGCCTCCCGCGGATCGACCGCGGAATTAGCCCCAAGGGACGTCTGGTGGGTCCCCCGCTCCGCGGATGTGGTGTCGGCCCGCGGATTAGGCGAGCGGCAATATAGCGAGTCGTCACGTCGGTGAGTCGGGCGCCCCGAGTGCGGTCACTGGTCATCAGCGCCACCGCCGGGACCTCTCGGTAACGTCCGCGCGCATGCGATTCCTCGCGCTGACCCTGGCGGCCGTGCTCGCCGTGGTGGTGACCGGCTGCGGCTCGACCAAGCTGCTCACGCACGTCACGCACACCGACCAGACGACCGTCACCGTCGGCATCCCGTCACAGGTCCCGAACGCGACGAGCAAGCTCGGGTTCCCGTCGCTGGCGACCAAGAACACGACGCGAGTGCCGGGCGCCGACCCGGCCGCCGATGCCGCCGGAGTCGCGCTGGCGGTGTATCCGTCGGCCGCGCCCGGCACCTACCCGAAGACCGTCACGCTGGCCCCCACCGAGGACTGGCAGGCGGCGATCGCGGCGTCGGTACTGATGGCGCCACCGATCAAGGCCCCGGTGCTGCTGGCGGGCCCGACCTCACTACCCACCGCCACCTCCGAGGCGCTCGCCGCGCTGGCTCCGACCGGTTCCGGTCAGATCGGCGGCGCCCAGGTGATCCGCGTCGGCCCGGTGCCCGCGGTCCGCGGCCTGCGCAGCGCCGCCGTCACGGGCTCTGACCCCTACGCGCTGGCCGCCGGGATCGATCGCCTCGCCAGCGCCGTCGCCGGCCGGCCCAGCCCGGATGTCGTCATCGCCTCGGCGACGAATCCCGGCTACGCGATGCCGGCGGCCGGCTGGGCGGCCGAGAGCGGCGACCCGATCCTGTTCGTCAGTGCCACCGACGTCCCGGCGGCGACTCGTCAGGCGCTGCTGTCTCACCAGCGCCCGCATATCTACGTGCTCGGTCCGCCATCGGTCATCTCCGCGGCGATCGTCGCCCAACTCAGCCGGTACGGCTCGGTCAAGCGGGTCGGCGCGGACGATCCCGCGGCCAACTCGGTGGCGTTCGCGGCCTACCGCGATCCGGCCTGTCCGTACGGCCAGCCATGCGCGCACGTGCCGAACAGCTTCGGCTGGGCGGTGCGCAGCCCCGGGCACGGCTACGTGCTGCTCAACGCCTCCCGGCCACTGGACGCCGCCGCCGCGGCGGCGCTGTCGGGGAGCGGGGATTACGGTCCCCAACTGCTGCTGGACAATCCGTCTAGCCTTCCCAAGTCCGTGCTCACCTACTTCCTCGACTACGCCACACCCGGCTACACCCAGGAGGGTCCGACCGCGGCCGTCTACAACCACGGCTGGGTGATCGGCGGGGAGACCGCCGTCTCGGTGCCGGTCCAGGCCGAGGTGGACAGCCTGCTGCAAGCCGTTCCGCAGGCCGCCGCCAAATGAGCCAAGCCGAGCATCCCGACCGGCTGCAGGCCGATCATCAGGCCACCGTCGAAGACGTGCGCCAGCTCATGGGCGCCTCCACCCCGCACTTCGCGCTGCAGCTGCGCGAACGGATCCGCGCCCTCATCCGCGA
>DATCFW010000272.1:0-5714 GCA_036509295.1 Solirubrobacteraceae bacterium
CGACCACGTAACGACGGATGTCCTCGTCCACATGATGCAGGCTCTGGCTGCGCAGCAGCGGCGAGCGGGTAAGGATGGTCGTCTGGCAGCCGGCCGCCTGAAAGAACGTGCCGTACTCGACGGCGACCTTGCTGCCCCCGAGGATCACACATCGGCTCGGCTCGTAGTCCAGGTCCTCAACCAGGCTCGCGAAGTCGTAAATACCACGCAGGTCCGCGCCGGGCATCTGCAGCGGTCGTTGCCGCGCACCGATCCCGAGCACTACGTTGCGCGTACGGAATGTCATACCGGCGACCTCGACGGTATAAGGGTCGACCACTGTGGCCGGGGCGTTGAGTACGTACTCAACGTCGAGTTGATTCTTGGTTTGCCAGTTCATGAAAGCGTGGGCCGTGTTGCGTCCCTTGCGGAACACCTCGACCAGGTCGAGGATGCTCGCCTTGATCTCACCTTCCTGCCGGAACCAGAGCTGACCGGCAAGACGCCGCTCGCGCTCCAGCAATGCCGCTGACTCAGAGAATAGATGATGGGGAACACAGGCCTGATGGGGACAGCTACCGCCCAGGAACGGCCACGCGTCGATGACGAGTGCTCGCCCGCCCATCGCTCGCAGGTACGACGATCCGAAACGGCCCGCCGCGCCACCGCCGACGAAAATGGCGTCATAGACACCGCCGCCGGCCTGAACGTTCACGATCGGCTCGTCTGTCCCGTAGTATTCGTCGATTATCTGAGTCCACTCAGGAAGCGAAATGGACTGCTCTCTAACATCCACGGCAGAACCTCCTGGATACTTCTGGCTACTCACCCAGAAGTATCCAGGGTAATCGCCGTGATTGCTTCCTCTCCGCCGGAGCAAACAGCTGCACGGCGTACTCCGCGGCGGAGTATCTCGCGCTCACTGCTCTCGCCGCGGCGGACGGCCCCGTGGCTAAGGCGTGCTGCGCGGTGTGGTCGCCGACAGCGCAATGTCGAGCGCACCCATCATCCGCAAGGCCAGCTGGATATCGAAGCAGTCGCGCTGCGATGTCAGGTCCCGCCCGGTAAGGTCACGAGCCCGGTCCAGCCGGTAGCGGACCGTCTTCGGGTGGCAGTACAGCCGCTTCGCCGTCCGTCCCAGGTTGAGATCCTCGGCAAGGTAGGCGTCCAGAGTCTCGAGCAGATGCGTGGAATGCTCCCGGTCGTAGTCCAGGATGGCACCCAGTACACCGCGGACGAAGTCGGCGAGATCCGCCCGCCGGCCCGGGGCGAGCAGGAACCTCGACACCCCGAGGTCATCGAACAGAGCGACCGGCAACGGCGTCCCCGCGACCGACGCGAGCGCAGTGCGCGCCTGTGACAGCGCGGGGCTCAGGTCCGCGGTCAGGTCGTGGCAGGTGCTGACCCCGGCGCTGAATTTCAGCTCGGGGGCATCGGCGGCGAGACCCGAGACGAGGCGGCTGGCGAACCGGCGCGCGTCGCGGACATCCTCGAGCCAGGGGACGATGAGGACCAGCGCGGAGGCCCGCCGCGCCGACAGTACCCTGGCCGTGCCAGTTTCTGCGGCCAGCCTCTCGATCTCGGCCAGCAGAGCTGACCGGCGCCGGTCGACCAGGTCGCCGTCCCCACCCGCCGCGTGCGCCCAGGACTCCAGCCCGTCGATGTCGATGAGCATGACCCGTAGCTTCCGCGGAAGAGCGTGCCCGAGGCGGCGGGCGCGGAGGGCGGCCTCGGCCGCGTCGGCGATCTTGCCTTCCAGGAGATCCCAGAGAAAGTCGCTGCGGACCTGGATGCGGGCGTCGAGAACAGCGCGCTGCTTGGTGAGTTCAAGCGCGCAGACGACCGCTGCCTGCTGCGCTATCAGCTGGGTCAGCTCCGTTGGGGGCCGGTGGAGCCGCACGCACAGATACGCCATCCGCTCCTCTCCGGACGACACCTCGCAGATGATCAGTACACCGCCGTCGCCAATACGGACGTCTGCGCCAGGGCGGCTGCTCCTACGCGATGCCGCAACGTGCTCCCTGGCTTGCGCTACGAGTGCGTCGTCGCAATCCGCGGTTATCGCCAGCGGCTCGAGTTCCGTGTGCAACACGGCGACATCGCCCCCGGTGTGCCGGGCGACCATATCGACCAGTGCCGGCAGCCCGCCGCCATCCAGAACCAGTTGGGTGAGTTCCGTCTGCATGGCGGTCGCCGTCTCTAGCACGTCGTACTGCTGTCGCAACGCCCGATTCGCCAGTTCCAGCCGGTCAGCGGCCTCGCGGGCGTTCTCGTACAGGCGGGCGTTCTGGATTGCGATGGCCGCGAGGTTCGCCAGGCCCGCGAGTACCTCCTCATCCTCCCCGTCGAACGCAGCCGGATGCGAGGACCACGCCAGTACGGCGCCGATTACCTGGCCGTTGACCAGCATGGGAGCGCCCAGCGCTGCCCGAACCCCCTCCTTTTCCGCGATGTCGCGGATGTGCGGCGATATCGCCTCAGCCGATCGGAAGTCGTCGAGGCGGAAGGACGCTCCGGTCTCGAAGACGATCCCCGCGACTCCCTCGCCCCGGCCCGCCTCGAACCTGGCGGCGGCGATGTTGCGATTGCCCGCGCAGGAGAGCATCTTGAGCCGGTCATCATCGGCGGACATGATCCCGACAATGTCGGCAGCGAGGACGTCGACTGCCGCGTTGCTGATCGACAGCAGCGTCGCGTCGAAGTCGAGGCTGCGGACGATCTCGGTCGCGACCAGTTGCAACGCCTGCAACCGGTCGTGTGTGCTGGTCCGCCGCACGGCGCGCCCGGCCATGGCTGCCGACGTGCGGCCAAAGCTGCGATTGCCCACTTCGGGTCTTCCCACGTCCGGTCCCTCGGCTGCCACTTCAATACAACGTTAACTGCAGCGACGCCCGGCTACCGGTGCGTACCCGTGGCCTGCCCCGCGGCCTCCGACTCCGCGGGGCAGGCTGTCACCGGCTGTCCCAGCGTCTGCAGGGTCCGCCAGGCCCGGGCGGCGAGTTCGAGATGGAAGCGGATGTCGTGGTCGGAGAGATCGTACCCAGATATCTCGTGGATGCGCCGGAGCCGGTATTTGAGCGTGCTGCGGTGGACAATCAGCGTCTTGGCGGCCTGCTCGTGGTTGCCACCGCACTCCAAGTAGACCGCGAGCGTCTCGACGTACTCCGAACCACGGCGCGCATCGTGCCGGAGCAGCGCGTCCAGCCAGCTGGTTACCAGCTCCCGCAGGTTCGCGGGATCGGCGACCTGGCCCAGTAGCCGGAGCACTCCGAGATCGTCGAAGCACAGGCTGCGGCCATGGTGACCGGCCAGAGCTTGCAGGCCGAGAGCGAACCTCGCCTCATGGTAGGAGCGGGGGAAGTCACGCGGCCGTTCGCAGCGCCCGCCGACGCCGAGCCGGCAGGCCGATTCCCCGAGTTCCCGGCCGATCACCGCGTGCAGCTTCCCCCACTCGACGTCAGTGTGCGCCAGCAGGACGACGGAGTCGGCTCGCGCGACTACCAGTGAGCCGGCATTGCTGTTCCGCGCTGCCAGGCGCACGGCTCGGAACAGTCGCTCCCCATCGATCTGGTCCGATGCATCAACGACGACCACCCGGTGTGGCCGGGCGAGGTCGTACCGCAGCCCGCGAGCGCGCAGGACCACGCTGCGTTCGTCCGTGCCCGACAACAGGTCCTCGACGATGTCGCGGCGCAGCCGGAGTTCGACCTCGGCGAGGCTCTGCATGTGCGCCAGCTCGATGGCCAGGACGGTCGCGCCGTACTCCAGAGCCATCAGCTCCGGTGCTCCCGCGCTGCGGTTGGGGTCAAGCAGGACCAGAATCCCGAGTATCTCCTCACGGGTCCTGGCCAGGGCAAGCCAGCGGCCGTCGTGCCACACGGAACGGCGGCATTCCAGGGCATTGTCGAGTAGCCGCTCGCGGCGCTGGCCGAACGGCACGGAGAGCTCCGCCTCCGCCCCCGCCCCGGCCATCGCCTGCTGGTGGCCGGCTCGGTCCTCGACGATCACGGGGAGTCCGGTGAGCTGGTGAACTACCCGGGTGATGCCCTCGACGCCGACGCCGGACGCCGCGGCCTCGGTGAGGCGCTCGTGTATCTGCATCCCCCGCTGGAGCGCGCTGACAGTCTCCTCCAGTCTCGCGTTCAGCGTGGCTTGCTCGGCCGCGGCCCGGCGCTCCCGCAGGCGCAGCCGGAGCGTAGTCAGCGCCAGACCGGTCTGCTGCGAGAGGAGGCGCAACTGGAATTGGTCATGTTCGTGCGGCGGCGCCGCCGCACTGACGACGACGAAGCCGGCGCTGCCGGAGATGCGGTACATCGGGTAGGCCCAGGCCCACGGTCGGACCGGGACCTCCACCGCACCGCCCATCCGGCCGAGAGTGGTCATGTGGTCCTGCAGGTACGCTTGCAGCGCGAGCCCGTTACAGGGCGTAATCGTCCGCCGCCACTGGCCGTCGCCGATATAGATTCCTTCAACGCAACAGGCGGTAAGGGTAGACACCGCGTCGGCGGCCAGTTCGACGATGTCGTCCTCGTCGGCAGCCTCGGCCATCAACATCGACAGTGCCAGCAACGCACGCAGATCGGACAGATACCCTCGGGCACTCGCTGCGGACGGCCGGGCGAACTCAAGCGGGTACACGACCATCAGGCGGCACCTCCGTCAGAAATCGCACGCTGCCGCCGGAGGCACCGGTGATACCGGTGTTGACTTCTGGTCGGCAAGGAACTCGTCGGGATCGAGGTAGTAGGGGTTCTCGAGCACCGTCCCGCTCAGCAGCACCACCGGGTGCGTGCGCATGATCGTCAGGAAGACCTTCCCGCTGAACCGATCGAGGTCATACAGACACAGGATCGTCTGCGGATGGCAGGGAGCGAAGCGGTTCAGTTCCGACTCATAGGCGAGGAACTCATCCAGATCGGCCTGGTCGACGAGCGCCCGCGGCATCTCCCCCACGACGCGGACGAACCGATACCGCGACTCCGCCAGCGCCGATTCAACGCCGCGACGCCAGTACTCGAGCATCGCGGGCATCGAGAAGCGGCCCCCACGCAGGTAGGTCTGCTCCGGGGTCATCAGGTCGAGTCGTCCAGCGCGACCGCTTTCACCCGGTGCTTCGCCCAGAGCAGCCAACATCTCATCAGACCGTATCGACTCGATGACGCAGATGGACTTGTCCCCGTCATCGAGGCCCTGCCGCAGAAACGGCAGCAGGATCTCGTTCCGCTCGTTCTGCCCGCGATAGAAGGCACAGATGTGATCGCCGGCGGGCAGATCGATGCCGGATATGCCAACTACGTTGTTGGTCATCCCACGATGTTAACCCCAGCCGACGGCGCGCTGTTTAGCCCGTGTGGATGAAATTCGCCGTCGTCTTTAGCCATACGGTCTAGTGGCACGGTTCGAGGCGGCTATCTGACGGGTCATCGGCTTCCGGTCAGCGCCGCCCGGGCGAGATCGCGTCCGGCAACGATCGCTGAAAGCTTGGCCTTGGCCACATTTCGGCGCATCGAGGCAATCCCGCAGTCGGTCGAGACGCACACCTGCTCCGGCGGCACGGCATCGAAGAGCCGGTGCAGCCAGCCTGCGATCTGCTCCGGGGTCTCGACCCGCAACAGTTCGATGTCCACGACACCCACACCGAGGTCCTTGTCTGCCGGCCATCCGCGCAAGGAGTCCACTTCGGCGAACTCGTGGCTCGCCATCTGGAAGTGGATCTGGTCGCAGGCCAGATCGAA
>DATCFW010000273.1:0-4606 GCA_036509295.1 Solirubrobacteraceae bacterium
CGCATCGCGAAGATCGTCACCGCGGCGTGCGCCAAGCTCGCGGAGCCCGCGGGTTCCGGGCATCAGCACCCGAGTGATGCCGGCGGCGCTCCAGCTCACGCCGCACGGGCCCAGCGACGTCTGAAACGACGCCAGCGGCGCGTCCTCGGCCGGGTCGGCTATTTGGACTTGACGGTCCACTAATTCGGTGACCGGATCGATCGTCGTGGTCACGCTACCAATCCGACTGGACGTCAAGGTCCAGAATCACCTCGCTCATGTCCCTCCGGGCTGAGCGCTGCCGGATGCGCTTCGCCGCCGAGGACCTGGGAGCGGCTGTGGCAGTGTTACGGCTCATGACCGCTGACGCGCCCGACCCGCCGGCCCCGACGTTCGCCGGCGCCTCGGTGTCTGACAACTACGCGCGGTGGTTGGCGCCGGTCATCTTCACGCCCTGGGCGGAGGTGCTCATCGAGCGCGTGGGCGTGCGCGCCGGTGACCAAGTGCTCGACGTGGCCAGCGGGACTGGGGTCGTCGCTCGCCTGGCCAGCGCGCACGCCACGGAGACCGGCCGTGTCGTTGCCAGCGACGTCAGCGCGACGATGCTGGCTCGGGCGGCGGCACATCCGGTGGCTCACGGCGGGGCGCCGATCGAGTACGTCCAAGCTTCGGTCGAGGCCCTGCCGGTGCCGGATGCGACCTTCGACATCGTTCTGTGCCAGCAGGGACTGCAGTTCTTCGGTGACCGCGCGGCCGCGGTGCGCGAGCTGCGCCGGGTCCTGAGACCCGGCGGCTCGGCCGGGGTGGCGGTGTGGGCTGACGGCTTCCGCCTCGAGCCGTTCGATGACTACGCGGAGGCGGCGGTCACCGCCGGGCTGCAGCCGCCGTTCCCCGGCGCGTTCGAGAACGCGACCTTCGTCATGGGAGCCGACGAGGTGAGGATGCTGTTCGACGGCGCGGGGTTCTCGACCGTCGAGGTCGCCACCGTCAAGCTCACCACCGTCTGGCCGGATGCCGAGTCCGCCGTCGCCGGGATCCTCGGCACGCCGTTCGGGCTGATCGTCGAGGCATTGCCGGCCGACCGTCGCGATCGGCTCGATGCCGATCTCCACCACCGCTTCGGCACCGCGGCGCCCATCCGCCGCACGACGGCCGCGGTGGTCGCGCGGGCGCGCGCTCCCGGGGCCTGACCGCGGTCCCATGACGCCCGACTGGCCGCAGGAGGCTCGATACGCGGGGATGCGGTGGAACACGCCGCTGTCCGAGGAGCACGCCGCGCTCCTGATCCGTCGAATGGCCGTGGACTCGGCTGAATCGGTGCTCGATCTGGGCTGTGGCTGGGGCGAGCTGCTGACACGGGTCGTCGCCGCTGGCACCGGGAGCGGCTGCACCGGCGTGGGGGTCGATACCGATGCCCGCCTGCTCGAGCGCGGCCGGACGCTGGCCCGCGATCGCGGGCTCGGGGAACGGGTCACGTTCGTCGACGCGAACGCCCGCGAGTGGGCGACACCGGCCGAGCGTGTGCTCTGTGTCGGCGCCTCCCATGCGTGGGGTGGCACCGCGGCCGCCCTCGCCGGTCTCGCGTCGCTGACGCCGCCCGGAGGCCGGCTGTTGTTCGGGTGTGGTTGCTGGGAAGGCGAGCCGACACCCCGCGCCATGGAGATCTTCGGCGACGAGGTGTTGCCGCTGGCCGACGTCGTGCGCCATGCCCGCGACGGTGGCTGGCGAGTCCTGCACCTCACCACCGCCGACCAGCGGGAGTGGGACGAGTTCGAGTCGACATGGCGGCTGGGCCGCGAGTCGTGGCTGCTCGCCGAGCCCGCCCTTTCCGTGGCCGCGGCGGCGGCGTTGCGGCGCGAGCTCGATGACCGGCTGCTCGAATACATCACGGGCTACCGGGGCGTCCTGGCCTTCTGTTATCTCATCCTGGCGCGGTAGCCGCCCCGCCTCCGTCGCGCCGGGAACGACGACGTTTCGGCTTATAGGTCACTTGACGACGCGTCGATCATCGATGTATCTTGGGCTCAGATAGAGCTGCGCACCCCCAGCTACTACGCCCTCGCCGCGCTGATCGACGGGCCCGTCCATGGGTACGGGATCATCCAGCGCGCCACCGAGCTGTCCGGCGACACCGTGCGACTGTCAACGGGCACGCTGTATGCCCTCCTCGAGCGCGCGATCGACGCCGACCTCGTCGTGGCTGGAGAGCCGTACGTGCGACACGGTCGGCAGCGGCGGGACTACACCCTCACGCCGCCCGGCCGAACCGTGCTGGCCGAGGAGGCACAGCGACTCGAGCGCGCCGCGCGGCTCGTGACGCGCCGGCTGCGCGTGACGACGAGAGCGGCGACGCGATGACCCGCGAGGATCTGGTCGAGACCGCGCTGCTCGCGCTCCCGCGCCGAATTCGCGCGTCGCGGGGTCCAGCGCAGCGACTCGGAGGGCTCCGTGATCCCCTGCTGTCCTGGGCTCGATCGGCGCCCTCGCGCTGATCCTCGCCGCCGCTCTGATCGGCGCCGAGCGCCTCGCCGACGCGGCCGCCATCGCGTGGACGCTGGCCCGACTTCCGCAGCTCATCGCGGACAATCCAACGTTCACCGGCATCGCGCCGACGGCGATTCCGCTCGTCTGCTTCACGGTCCTGATCGTGGCCCCGCGTCGCCGCGGACTAGAGCCCCGGCGTCTCTCGTGGCTGGCCGCGACCGCCCACGGCCGGCCCGGAACTCGAGGCCTAGTCGAGGCGGGGGCCGTGGAGCTCGTTGCGAACCGATTCGGCGAGGCCGAGCAGCAACCGCACGTCGCGCTCGCCCAACGTGGGGCGCGATTCGCGGGCCAGACAGCAGAGGACGTACAGCTGCATGTCGGAGAGCTCGATCGGCACGCCGATCCAGGCCCGCACCCCGAGCCGGCGGGCCATGGCGAGATCACTGACGCGCTCATCGGCTTGGGCGTCGCGGACGTAGTTGCCGATCCGACCATCGAGCATCCGCTGACAGAACGTCTCACTCAGCGGGAGCGACACGCCCGGGCGAGACGTGAGTGGCTGCCAATCGCCGGCGGCTCGCCGCGCGATCTCGCGTCCATCCCGGATCTCGGTCAACAGCGCGACATCGGCGTCGAGCAGGTCCCGCGTCAGATGGATGAGCGCGTCCAGCCGGTCGTCAGGACTCGCACCCCCAGGGCGGTCGGCCGCCGCCTCGGCGAACGCAACGCCGCATTCCGGGCAGGTCACACCGACCGCGCTCCGCGGGAGGTAGCTCAGCACTCCACAACTCGCACATCGGCGATAAGGCAAGGTCACCTCGTCCTGATCGCAGCACGCCCGTGCCGCCCATGACGACCGTATCAACAGTGCGGTGGCGCGACGACCGGTTCGGACCGATCCGGGGCCGCCCCGCCGTCGCGCCGGCGCCGGCTCGCGGCTACTGTGACTGGACGTTGAACGCGAACCAGGAGAGCCCATCATGAGCACGCCTTATGCATTCGTGGCCCGCATCGAGGCCAAGCCCGAGAAGGCCGAGGACGTCGCGGCGCTGCTGACCGGAGCGTTGCCGCTCGCCCAAGCCGAGTCGGGCACCGTCAACTGGTACGCCGCGCGGACGTCGCCGACCACGTTCTGGATCTTCGACACCTTCGGCAGCGAGGACGACCGCCAGGCGCACATCAACGGCGAGATCGCCGCCGCGCTGATGGCGAACGCCGACGAGCTCCTGGCGGCACCCCCCGAGATCCTCCCGGCCGACGTGCTCGCCGCCAAGTAGGCGGCTGACGCCCGCCCTGGGCCTCGGGCACACGAACTCGGGCGGGCCTCGCCCATTGGTGCGTCACCGCCACCTGCTCGGTGTGACGACGATTCTCATCCTGGGCGCCGTCGTCCGTGCCGTCGCGATCGGGTCGAGGCTGCACATCGACGACGCGTACTCGTGGTATGTGGCCACTTCGCCGTCGTGGCACGAGCTTCTCCGCCGGCTCGCCGCCAACGAGAACTCGCCTCCGCTGTTCTATCTCGCCCTGGGCCTGGTCCCGGGCGACGGCCCGGGCCTGCTGCGGATTCCGGCCGCGGTTCCGGGCCTGTTGATGAGCCTCGTGCTGTACCTCGCGCTGCGGCGCCGGCTCGGGGAACCGGTGGCGCTGGCGTCGGCTCTGGTCGTCGCGGTGGCGCCGTTTCTCATCACCTACTCCGATCTCGCGCGCGGCTTCATGCTGGCCGACCTCGCGCTGCTGGTCGCGATGTGGGGGCTGCTCTGCGCCCGCGGCACGCGCTCCAAGGCACCGTGGGTGACGTTCGTGCTCGCCGGGGCGATCGCGTGTTACACGGAGTACGACTCGGCCATCGTGGTGGTGGCGATGGCGATCGCGGCGATCGCGATCGCCGGCTGGCAGCGGTGGCGCGTCGCCGCCGCCGCCGCCCTCGTGCTCGGCTCGATGCTCCCCTGGATACCGGAGATCGTCCGCGCCCAGGATCAGGTCGGCAAGACGAAGCTAAGCCCCATGTTCGCGGCGCCATCGATCACCGGGCTGCGTGATCTGGCGGTGACGCTGCTGTTCGGCGAGAACGGCGGCACGACCAGCGCCGTCGGCCGGTGGGCGCTGTTCGCCGTCGTGTGCGCTGCGATCGTGGTGCTCG
>DATCFW010000274.1:0-3079 GCA_036509295.1 Solirubrobacteraceae bacterium
ATCAGCAGAGCGCGCTGGGCTATCCGGAGTTCCTCGGCCCAGTCCAGCGCAATAGCTGCGGCTCCTGGCCCCACCGGCGGTGATGGTCGGCTGAGGCCGTGACCGGTGCGGCGCCGCGTGGCGCCGCACCCGGCGGGTCGGGCCATCCGGCGGGTCGGGCGCGCCGGGCGGGTCGGCCGCGCCCGCTGTCATTAATGCCGTGGTGGACCCGCCAGCCCGATCCGACGACGAGGCGTCGATGACGGAGGGTGAGCGCCAGCTCGTCGTGTTCTCGTGGCATGGCGAGCACTACGCGGTACCGATCGCGTCGGTCCGCGAGATCATCCGCTACCGAAGGCCCACCGCCGTCGCGACGACGAGCGAGTTGATCCGGGGGATGATCACCCTGCGGGGACGGGTGCTGCCGGTGATCGACGTGTCGAGTCGGCTCGGACGCGAGCTCCGGATCGACGGCGGCACACGGATCCTCGTACTCGAGGTGGCCACCGGCAACATCGGGCTCATCGTCGACACCGTCGAGGGCGTCCGGGGGATTTCGGCGGCCCGGATCGGGCCGCTGCCGGTGGCCGGCGCCGACACCCGGCTGGGTGACGAGATCGCGGCGTGCGACGACGAGTTGATCGTGCTGATCGACCCTGAGCGAGCGCTCGGGGACGTACTCCCCCGCCGACCAGTCGATCCGGCGCACGCCACCACACCCGGCGATGAGCCCGCTGCGAACACCGGGCCCACGTCCGAGCCCGCGCCCACGCGAGCGGCCGACGGCGAGCCCGGCCCCGATCTGAAGGCGCTGTCGCACCCGGGCCGCCGCCCGGCGGCAGCCAACGATTAGGGTTCGGACGCGCCCCATCGCCATCCGTCCCTCCTCGCCGCCCCGGCGCCCGCCCGGGGCCGGCTGTGGCTCAGCGGGGCGCGGCTGTTCGACGGGACCGGCGCACCGGTCGTCGAGCGCGCGGCGGTGCTCGTCACCAACGGGATCATCGAGCGGATCGGGCGCTCGTCCGATCCGGTGCCCGAGGGCGCGCGGACGGTGGATCTGGCCGGCCGGATGCTGATCCCCGGCCTGATCAACATCCACATCCACGTTCAGGGGCGCCGCCCGCAGCCCGACCACGGCGCCGAGCCGCTCCTGGCCGGCACCCCGGCCCACTTCCTCCAGGCGCGGCTGCGCGACACGCTGCGGATGGGTGTGACCATGCTGCGCAACGTCGGGTCCCAGGCGCTCGAGCCGCAGGAGGCCCGCCAGGCGATGCGCTACGGAGCGTTCCGCGGGCCGCGCCTGCTGACCTGCGGCCTGATCATCTCGGCCACCTCGCCCGGTGGCCGCTTCTACGGCGCGATGTACCGGGAGGCCGACGGCCCCGACGAGGTGCGCAAGGCGGTGCGCGAGCAGCTCCGCGACGGCGCCGACTTCATCAAGGTGATGACCACCGGCGCCCGGTCCAACGAGCTGGAGGACCCGAGCCGTCCCAGCTCACCGATCCCGAGCTCGAGGCGGCCGTGTCAGAGGCCCATCGCATGGGCTTCAAGGTGGCTGCCCACGTCGAGGGACTCGACGGGACCGAGGCGGCGGTCCGGCACGGCATCGACACGATCGAGCACGGTATGTACCTCAACCAGCGTCCCGAGCTGCTCGAGCAGATGGCCACGTCGGGCCAGGTGATGGTGCCGACGCTGAGCGGCTACTACTGGATGGGCGGCCTCGGCGACGTGATCGAGCCCACCGACGCCGCGGTCGATCCCGAGATGCTGCCGAGCATCGTCGAGCTCGCCCACTACAACCTCGAGCAGGGCACTCGCAGCCTCCGCGCCGCGCGCGCGGCGGGCGTGAGGATCGCCCTGGGCTCCGATCGCGACGGCGTCTCGGGCGAGGACACCGCGCTCGAGCTCCTCCGGATGATCCATCACGGGCTGTCCCCGGAGGATGCGCTGGTGTCCGCCACCTCGGTCCCTGCCCGAGCGATCGGGCTGGGGGATCACATCGGAACGATCGCCCCGGGCAGGCTCGCCGATCTGGCAGTCCTCGACGGCGACGCCCTGCGCGAGCCCGAGCTGCTGCTCGACCCCGGCCGGATCTGGCTCGTCCTCCAGCTCGGTGAGATCGTCGCCGGAGCCGCGCTCGAGGCTCCCGGCGGCGCAGGCGAAGCTCGCGGCGGAGCCTGACGCTCCGTTCCCGCGGTGGGCCGGGCCCGGGCGGCCGGGCTCGGGGCTGCCGGGGCGAGGCGGCCCGGGCGGGGCTGCCCGGGCGGGGCTGCCGCGACGACGTTGGCGGTGATCGCCGTCCGGCGCGAGCCGGTCACCCCGTCGGCCGGCGAACGTCCCAACGGAAGCAGCCGCGGGGTTGGCAGGGACGTTGACCGTCACCAGGACGGCAAACGTCCCGGGGTCTGTCGGGGCCCCCGACGGTGGGGCGTTTGCCGTCGTCACGGCGGTCAACGTCCCGCCCCGTCTCGTGGCGCCGTTGGGTGGGACGTTTGCCGGCGCGGCGCGCGCCGCTCGCCCCCCGCCCGCGCCCACGCCCCCGCCCACGCCCACGCCCACGCCCGCCGCCGCCGCGCGCCTCGCCGGCACCGCGCCCGCGGACCGCGCAGCCGCGCCCGCTCCCGCGCACGGCGCACCGCTCCCGCGCACGGCGCCCCGCGTGAGCACACGTCGATTCACACATCGGCGCGGCCGAACGTGAAAGACTCGACGCTTCGCCCCTGTCGCTGGATGAGGAGGTTCGTATGTCGGAGAGCGTGTACCGCGTCACCGAGGTGGTTGGCGTCAGCAGCGAGTCGTGGGAGGCGGCGGCGAGGGTAGCCGTCGAGACGGCGGCCAAGAGCGTGCGGGAGCTGCGCATCGCCGAAGTGGTGCGCCAGGACCTGACGATCGAAGACGGCAAGGTCGTCAACTATCGCGTCCGGCTCGGGATCTCGTTCAAGTACAACCCGGACTGAGCCCGGATCCACCGATCCTGGGGTCGTCTCGCCGCCGGATGGCCGTCGCTATCCGCCATCGGCGTCGCCCATAGGGATCACCCTTATGGTGCTCCGCCGATGGCGCCTCGCTCGGCCCCCGACGCCGAGTCTCCGCCCAG
>DATCFW010000275.1:0-12641 GCA_036509295.1 Solirubrobacteraceae bacterium
GTAAAACTTTAGTCATGAGCCGGGACGAGCAGCCGACCTCGATCGCCGGACTCCGGCACGGCCAGCTGTGCTACCTGCAGATTCCCGCCGCCGACCCGGCGGCGTCAGCGCGCTTCTATGAGCGAGTGTTCGGCTGGCACATCGACGGGGCCAGCGAGTTCGAGGCCCCAGCACTGATCGGGCAGTGGGTGACCGACCGACCGCCTGCGCCCGAACGCTGGCGCGCTGGGTTGGATTCACGTCGCTGATCTCGAGGCGACGCTCGCGGAGGCCCGCAGCGCGGGAGCGACGGTGCGCGACGGACCGATGCCTGACGGCCCCCGAACCCTGGCGACGATCATCGATCCGGCCGGCAACCTCGTCGGGCTCGCCGCGCACGGCGGGGCCCACGTCGACAGCCGCACGATGCCCTCCGCGAACGTCATCCCCGCGCTCACCGACGTCGCCGCCGCGATCGAATGGATGTCGGGCGCGTTCGGGTTCGTCGAGCGCTGGCGGGCCGGCGAGCACCGCGCGCAGATGGCCTACGGCCACGGCGCGATCGTCATTGCCGACCGCGACACCTCCGACATCACGCCCGGCCCGCAGTCGATCATGCTCCGCGTCAACGACGCCCGCGCCCACCACGACCGCGCGCGGGACTTCGGGGCCACGATCCTGGACGAGCCGCGGGACTTTCCCTACGCGGAGCGCCAGGATGCCGCCCGCGATCTCGGCGGGCACCAGTGGAGCTTCACTGAGTCGATCGCTGACCTCGCGCCCGAGGACTGGGGCGCGGCGTCAGGACCCGCCATCCACCGGTGAGCCAGCCGCGCGCGTGGCTCACCAGCCGCGCGCGCGGGAGCCCGGGCGCACGATGCGCCCGGGCCAACCCCGCGTAGGCCTAGAACAGCCAGCGTCCGAACTGGTCGGTGAACGGCGAGGGCACGCCGGTCAGGCGATCCGGCCAGAACGGCAGGAACGCTCCGCCCTTGAGCGCGGCCGGCAGCGCATCGGCGGCGGCGTTGAGCGCCGTCGACGACGTGAGGCCGTCCCAGCTCCCGGTCGACACCCGGGTCGCCAGTGCATGCACGCCCGCCACCAGCTCGGCGGGCGTGAAGTTGCAGTGGCCCTGCGCGTCGACGAAGGCCTGGCGCAGCCCCGTGCCGTCGCCTGCCCGGGCGACGAGGGCGTGGTAGTAGTTTTCCTGCTGGACGGGCACGAGCTGGTCGGAGATCGTCTTGAGGTCGAGCTCGGGCACCTGCAGCCGTCCGCTCGGCGCCGAGGTCTGCTCCAACCAGCGCAGCGCCCGCGGGTTGGGCCGCAGGTCGGCGTCGCGGGTAAGCGTCTGGAGATCGGCGCGAAGGCTCACGCCGGCCTCGTTGTAGAGCGCCTTGACCTCGGGATAGTACGACGAGCGGTACAGCAGCTTGGCGAAGTTGACCCCGACGGTGCCTCCGGCCTCGCCACCGGCGGCCAGCTCGATCTGGTCGCGGCCCTCCATGATGAACGCCAGCGCTGACCCGAGGCCACCGGTGAAGTAGTCCGCGTATTGGCCCTGCTCCTGTCCGGCGTAATCGTAGATGCTCGGCGGCGTCGCACCGCCCCACGGCGAGACGTTGAGCAACGCCAGTGCCAGCGCGAGCCGCGCCCGGCCCTGCGGCGTCTGCTGGGCGGCGGTCCCGGCGGCGAGCAGCTTCTGCGCGGCCGCCGCGCTGTCAGCGAACCCGCCGGCCACCCCGGACTTGAAGTTCGTCAGCTGGATGTTCTGCCCGGGAGCGAGCAGCCGGCTGATCGCCCACTCTCCCTCGAGCTGGTACTGGTTCATGTTGGCCCCACCGGCGACGATCCCGCACGTCGTCAGCGCGCCGTTGAGACGTCCGTCCGAGCTCTGGTCCTCGAGCGCGCTGATGAGGCCGCCCATTGAGGTGCCAAACGCGTAGACCCGCTGCGGCGTCGCCTTCAGGACGGTCTGCTGGACCGTCGCGAGAGTCTGGAACTGGTCGCGCACCGCGCTGCCGAGGGCCCACCACGACCCGCTCGGGTCGTACGAGGAGCCGGCCATCGCATAGCCCTCGCTGAGCAGCTCTGCCTGGGTGTTGGGGTCAGGCGCGTCCGCCGCGAACAGCGGGCCGTAGCCGTGGCTGTAGAGCAGCAGCGTGCCGTTCCAGTTCGCCGGGACATCGGCGATCCACGTCGCCCCGTCGGCGAGGGCTCCGGTGTAATGGCCCGACGTCGGCGCCGCCGAGGCCGCCGATGCCGCGCCCGCGGCGATGATGCTCGCCCCGGCCAGGGCGAGCGCTCCGCCGGTACACCGCATCGCCACCGTTCTCATCCCCCGGGTACGCGCGCGCAGATGGGTGCGCAGCGAGCGCCGCGCCTCGTCAAATCGGCTCATGACACCTCTCTCTCCGTGGCGCCCCCTACCACCAGGGCGGGTGCGCCGAGTCTCAGGTAACCGAATACCGAGTTTATCCGCGAGACGGCGGCGATGCAAGACCATCCGGCGTCGAGAGACGCACCATCGCCGCCCGCATCGCCATCGCCGCCGCCTGCCGCGCCTCGGCCGGCACCCCGGCGAACATCTCGTCCTGGAGCGCGGCGATCGCCGGGTGGGCCGCAGTCAGCAGCCCGCGACCGGCCGCGGTGAGCTCGCCGCGCAGGATGCGGCCATGGTCCGGATCGAGCCGCCGGACCACGAGATCACGGCGCTCGAGCCCGCCGAGGATCTCAATCATCGACTGGGGGGCGACGAGCGCCCGCCGGGCGAGCTGGGCGTTTGACAGCCGCGGGCTCGCGTCAAGCACGCTCAGCGTCGTGTACTCGGTGACGGTGAGCCCCCAGACGGCGAGCCGTGCGCGCATCTCCCGCCGGATCCCGCGATCGACGCGTCCGATCATGTAAATGAGCGACGCCGCATGTGGGGGCGCCTCGGGCCTCACGTCGTCCATTGCGACGCACGCTACACAGACCGGCCGTGCCCAGTCGTCCGCGCCCACGGTCGTGCTCAACGAGGCGGACCTCGTGGCCCGCACGCATGGCTGGGTCACCCCGGAGTCCTTGAGTGCAATGAGGATGACGACCTTCCGTGTTGCTCGCCGAGGTCGGGGCGCGGCCGCCCAACCTGGTTCGGGTGCGGTCTTCCTGCTCGAGGAGCTGCAATTCCTCGGGAGGCGAGGTCTGGCAACGCTCGCGGCGGCGATGCACGGCGTCAGCCAGCAGGCCGCACCGGTGCTGCTGATCGCAGCGGTTCTTCCACAGCTCCCGCTGATGCTCAAGGACGCCAAGCCGCATACGGAACGTCTGTTTGACCACCGCACGATCGGAGGTCTTCCGCAAGCGACTGCCGCGACTGCTCTGACGGTCCCCGCGCAGCGCGCAAGTGCCACTTCGATCAAGGCGCTCTTGACCTGATCCTGGTCAACGACGAGTTGGACTCCCCGCTTCTTCCGAGACAGGTACAAGAGAGCCACCGAGGCGGAGCGGATCTACACGGCCGCGATGTCCGATCTCGGTGACGGCCGACACGGCTCGGGCGAGATCTCCAAGCGCTTGGGCATGGTGCCGAAGGGGCTGTCGGTCCGCCGAGCCGGCCTGCGCTTGGTCAAACGTCGACGCGCGCCGCGCGAGGTCCGCGAGTTCGCCGGCGTCGAGCGCGATCGAACCACAGGCCTCCCACTCGGCGTGCGCGTACTTGGTCAGGTGGACCTCGATCCGGATATGTCCAAGGCCGTCATGCGTGGCCGCCAAGCGCAGCGTGTGTTCGTTGTTCTCCCAGACCTTCTGCCCCGACCAGCCGCGCCAGCGCTGAGCGAGATCCGCGAACAGGTCCGCGATCGTTGCGCCCGTGATCAGGTTGGGGCCATTCTCGACCGCCGCGGTAGCGAGCAACCCGACCAGTCGCAGTCTCGCCTTCCATCGGTACGGCTCAGTCGCTTCCAACTCCAGCGCGATGACGTCTGACCTTCCGATCCTCAGGCAATCCATCCCGGCAGCATCTCAGACCAAAAGGGTGTCGGATCGCGCCGCGGAGGTGGGCGTGCGTGCCTCCACGGTTCGGAACCCGGAGATCGCCAGTTGCAGGGGCCAGCGCGGGGCGTGCCAAGACGACCGTTTGCATGTGCAGAATCGGTACCAAACAGTCCACGCGAATACGGGCGTGATGATTTCGGGAGCGGTTTGGCGCCTGGTGCTGCGGGCCGCGCGAGCCCTCAGTGGCTCGCGCGGCAGCAGGGATCACGCTGGGGGTCCATCACCCGCACGCGATCGTCACCCCCACTTCCTGAAAACTCTTGGGTGGCAAGCCCAGTGGCAAGCGGGCGGCCCAGGCGGTCTCGAGGCCGCATGCCCGTTTGAGCTCTCCATCGACGATCGACCCCATCAATGATCGATCCCGCCAGCCCCTCGCAACCCTTCTGAGCGTGCTCCGGCGACCGGTACGGCTGCGTCCAGCTGGCGGGATTGGCATTGAGTCTGATTCGCAACATGTCTCGTCATCGGTGACTGCCTCTCGTGGCGATCGAGCCGAAACGGCTGGTCGACACTTTGACCGCGCCAGCCCCGCGAGAACAGGTCCCAAGGGGTGAATCGCGCACACCTTGGCCCCGGGCTGCACCCGGTGGGGTGCCGCAACGAGCCGAACCCTAGGCCGCAGGAGCTATATCGCCGCGCATCTGCTGCGCACTCGGCCCACCGGGCAGCCATGGGTGTGCGATGGGCTCCGCCAAGCGGCACGCACGGCGATGGGCCGTGGCGCGCCGGCCGTCGCGGCAGCGCTGCTGGAGCGGGCGCTTGATGAGCCCCCTGCGGTCGAGGGCCGCGGGGCGCTGTTGCTGGAGTTGGCGAGCGCGCGGGCCGCCGCCGGCCGGCCCGAGGCGATCGCGACCTTCGAGCGGGCGCTGGCGGACGTGAACGAGCCGGCCCGGCGGGCCGAAGCCTGGGGCGGCCTCTCTCGGCTGCTGTACGCCCGCGGTGAGTTCACCGCCGCCGTCACCGCCGGGGCCCGCGGCCGCGCCGAGCTACCCGAGGACAACCCACTCGCCGAGCGCCTACTGGCGGTCGAGCTGACCGCCGCATTCAGCGTGCCCGAGCTGGCGGCCGACGCGATCGAACGGCTCGACGCGCTGGTCGGCGCCGCGCCGACCGAGCCGTCGCTGCTGGCGATGCTGTGCACCCACCAGGCGGCGCGGGTGATTGAGATCGAACAGGTGCCGGAGCTGGCCCGGCGCGCGGTGGCCGCCGACCCGCTGATCAATCCCGAGTCCCACGGCATCCCGCTGATCTACGTGGCCGGCGCGCTGAACTTGGTCGGCGAGTCCGTGCTCGCCGAACAGTTGATCGACCGGGGTCTGCAGCGGGCCACCGAGCTGGGCGATCCGCTGGCCGAGGTGAACGTGCGCTCAGTCCGCGCGTGGTGCCGGATCTTCCGGGGACGGCTCACACTCGCCAGTGAGGATCTCGACGCGATGCTGGCGGCAGGCGAGCTCGGCTGGCGCTCGATCGACGCGCTGTGCGCGATGCCGCTGATCGTGCTGCGGCTCGAGCAGGGCGACCTCGATGGTGCGCGTGACGCGCTCCGCCGCGCCCCGGCCGGGGCGCAGGTCGGGCGGGCGTGGTTTACCGGCGCTGTCGCGCTGGCCGTGGGCGATGCCGCCGCGGCGCTGACCGCGTTCGAAGCCGCCGGCGCCGAACTGGAGGGTGGGCTCGGAGTGGTCAACCCCGGAGTACTGCCGTGGCGATCGAGCGCCGCGATCGCGGCTGCGCAACTGGGAGAACTCGAGCACGCGCGATCGCTGGCCGCCATCGGAGTGCAGCACGCCCGCCGCGCGAAGGGCCCGCGTGCGCTTGGCATCGCGCTGCGCGCCTCCGGTCTGGTCAACGACAGTCCGCAGCTGCTCGAACAGTCAGTCGCAGTGCTGGAAGGCTCTCCGGCGCGCGTGGAGCTGGCCCGCTCGCTGACGTTCCTGGGAATCGCCCAGCGACGCGCCGGACACTCACCCCCGGCGTGAGGGCTCTGACCGCCAGCGAGCGCCAGACGGCCGAGCTGGCCGCCGCCGGACGCACGACGCGTCAGATCGCAGCGAGCCTGTTCCTGTCGCCCAAGACCGTCGAGGGTCACCTCACGAGCGCGTTTCGCAAGCTCGGGATCTCCTCGCGCACCGAGCTCGGCTCGTTGCTCGCGGCCAGCGACGATGACGAGCAGGCAATGCGGTAACCGCCTCATGCCCGATCGGGACCGCCGCGACCCACCACCGCCGCAAGACGCTGCGGTTCCCGAAAACGCGTACCTTTGCAGCGCCATGTCGGCGACGTCCTGATGCGGACGATGACTTCCGCCTAAGTGCCAGCCAGTGCGTTGACGACGTACGAGTGGCCCGGCTGCGCTGACATCGCACGACTGCTTGGCCATGGTTGCGATCACACCTAAGCAAAGAGCTGTTCTAGGTTCGCTGTAGCAACGCCGCGGCCGGCGGTCGAGATTGACCGCCCGCGCAGGCATCCGCCGGCGATTGCATTCGTCATCCGACGATGCGCGACAGCCACTATGCCGTTGGCGACGATTCGAATAGCGCCGCGGAAGCTGGTGGCGGACGACCGCGCGAACGAGAGCGATTTCAAGTCCACCCGCGAAGGTGTCGACATGGTCCCTGCCTGCTCGCGGCGGGCGTTGACAGCCGCTGACTGCCCTAGCTACGTTTCACAGTATGGGGTCATCGCAGCTCGCAGCGCGGCGTGCGCTAGGTGTCGCGGCAGCGACGGCCTTGGGGTGCGCTGCGGTGGCCATCGGCGTCGCTCCGGCGGCCGCTCGGCCGCACCCCGCGGCGACGGAGGCGAAGGCGAAGGCGGTCACCTCGTGCGCCCCGAAGCACGCGCCAGTGACCGCGAAGACCGTCAGCGTAGTTGTGTACGCAGAGGACGACGGCACCGACCCCGACAGCGGCGGCACGGTAATCACCTATTACGCGTGCCAGCAGCCCATGGGCAAGCCGGTGGCGGTCGGTCAGGCCGTCGAGAGCGGCGGGGAGTATCCCGCTAACGTCGAGATGCAGGACCTGCGGCTCGCCGGCACGTTCGTGACCGAGCAGTCCGCCGCCGGCTTTGCGTCTCTACTAGCGGCCTGCGGCAAGTACGAGCCGTCATCGGCATGCACGGGCGTTCTCAAATATTGGGTGAGGATCGCCGATGTGGCGACGCGGCGCACGGTGAAGGTGTTCCAGGCCGGGCCGGTGAGCTCGCTCACGCTCTCGACCGGGGGTGCCGCCGCGTGGGTGGTCACGACGCCCGCGTCGAGCTCCTCAGGCTCAGCGAGCTCGACCCTATACGCAACCGTCGTGCATCCCGCGGGTCACGACGCGCTCTCGGCACACGCCATGGTGATCGATAGCGGCCAGGCGATCACCGCCGTGTCGTTCGCCGGGTCATCCCTGCGCTGGAGCAACGACGGACAGCCCAAGCGCCAGACGATCTCCTAATCACCGCGCTCGCTGGCTGCCGACGTATCGGCGGGCACGACGATTTGCGTCCAGCCGGGTCTCGTCCCCCAACGATGCCTTTCGCCGCGGCGCGCCGGTCACTCGGCACGAGCGCATTGGCGCGACGAAACACTCGTCCGCCGGCGCCCTCACCGCGTTGGCGCGCTTGTGCTTTGTCCTGACGGCAGACGGACTGCCGGCGCCTGCTGGCTCACAGCCGCCAAGACATCGTTGACCGGTCACCGTGTCGGATCGCCGCCAGCACATCGTTTCCGGTGGTGAGTGGTGAGAGCCCGTGAGCGTCGCGGAGCCGAGCCCGGAGGGCGAGGCGACGCGATGCTCACGGGCTGAGCGCCGTCGGTGCGGGGGTCAGCTGCTCGGGGTCCGCAGGCGGGCGGTGCTGAGCAGCTCGCCCTGGTCGTTTGTGATCAGCAGGTTGTGCTCGTCGGCGGGCAGAGCGAGGTCGAGCGTGGCGGTGACGTACTGGTAGGCGCTGCCGTCGGGCATCGCTATCGCGCGGCTGAGGAGGCGGAGTTTATGGTCGGAGCGGATGAAGCGGATGAACTCGACCTTGCCCTGCTGGGGCCAGCCGGCGGGGAGCTCGGCGAGCGCGCGGGGGGTGCGCGGCGTGGCGGGGGTGGTGGCCTGCTCGGGCGCCAGGCCGCCGGTGGCGCTGTAGCGGTGCTGGGCGTTGTGGAAGCGCTCGAACGCGCCGGCGCGCGCGGTGAGGTGCGCGAGGTCAGTGAAGCGCTCTTGGCGGAAGAAGCGCTTGTCGAAGGTGTCGTTGAAGTGCTCGATCGTGCCGTTGCGCCACGGCTCCCGGGCGGGGATGAACACCGGCGTGGCGCCCTGGTGAAGGCACACGCGCACGACCTCCCCCAGCCCGGTCGGGGAGCAGAACGGGCCGCCGTTGTCGAACTGGATCCGGCCGGGCACGCCGTGGCGGGACCACAGCGCGTACAGCGCGCCGAGCACCCGCTGGTCCGCCCGGTCCTTGACGATCTCGATCCCGGCGTGGTGCGAGGCCAGGTCGATCTGGTTGAGCGCGTGGAAGCGCACCCCGCCGTCCAGGTGACGCGGGCCCACCAGGTCGACCTGCGCCACGTCCCCGGGCCGTGTGGCGGCCGGCGCGGGGTACGGGATGCCCTTACTCGCCCGACGGCCGGGACGCTGGCGCTTGGTCGCGCCGGCGCGCGCGATGATCCGCTCGATCGTGCGCACAGGCGGCACGACCGCACCGAGCTTCTCAAGCTCCCAGGCGATCGCCGGCGCGCCGACCTGCGCCCACGGGTTCTCCTCCAAGCGCTTGCGCACCTCGAGCACCGGCGCCTCGACCTCAACGTCGGTGCGCCGCGCCACCCGCTTGGGCGCCCGAGAACGACCCTCCGCCCACGACCGATCATGCGGGTCATAGCGCGCCGCCCACTTCGTCACCCACTGCCGCGTCCGACCCAGGTCCCGGGCGATCGCTCGCGGCGATTCTCCCGCCAGCCGACGACGCGCCGCCTCGCGACGCGCCGCGATCTCAGGGTCTTCCATCCCGACCTCCCACACTCGATACACACGAGCAGGCGAGCCTCAACCGTGGCCCGGATGGAAACGATGTGTTGGCGGCTCAACCGCCAGCCCGGTAAACGATGTGCTGGCGGCTACCGGTAACCGATGTGTTGGCGGCCGTCACTTAGACACCCCTCGACCCCTCCTCCCCTTAGCGGTCAAGCATCCTAAACCATTTCTCGGAGCATTGGGGAAACTTGCCGACACCAAGTCGGGCCGGCGCGCTCTCGCATCGGGCGGCTTGATGGCTTCGCGGAGCGCTGGGTGGCAGCCGAGCCGTTCACCGCCGACCCCGACACGTCGCTGAACACCATCCTTGGGTTCTCGCGGTGGTCGCAACACCCCGCAGATCGAGGGACTTCCTGAGCCATCCGCCCGCCGTGGTTGAGTAGCGCGCCGGTCGTCGCGAAGCCGAGCCCGAGGGCGAGGCGCCGCGGCGATCGGCGCGCTGTCCGGTCTGATGGCGGGGGGCGTGACTTGGGAGGTGGGCTCGTCGGTCGTGGCGGGGTGAACGGAGGTCGGTCGATGGCGAGGTTCTCTGACCAGATGGTCACTGAGGTTGTGCAGCGGTTCTGGGCGGCAATGGCGCGGGGTGAGTTCATCACCGACGCCGCCGTCGAGGCGGGTACCTATCGCAAGAAGGGAGCGCGCTGGCTGGTCGCGGCGGGCGGGGTGCGCCCGCGTCGCGGCCGGGATCTGAAGGGCCGCTGCCTCACGTTCTCCGAGCGGGAGGAGATCGCGCTCGCGCGTGTCGGTGGTGAGTCGATACGCGCGATCGCCCGGCGGCTTGGGCGCAGCCCGTCGACGATCAGCCGCGAGCTGGCACGCAACGCCGGCTGCGCCGGGCAGCCCTACCGCGCGACGACCGCGCACGCGCTCGCCTACGAGCGCGCCGGGCGGCCGAAGCCATCGAAGCTGGCCACCAACCTGGCGCTGAGAAAGAAGGTGGAGCAAGATCTGCAGAGGCGCTACTCGCCGGAGCAGATCGCCGGGCGGCTGCGCCAAGAGTTCCCCCAAAACGCGGAGATGCGCGTGTCGACCGAGACGATCTACCAGTCGCTGTACGTGCAGTCGCGCGGAGCGCTGCGCCGCGACCTGGCGCGGTGCCTGCGGACCGGCCGGGCGCTGCGGCGCCCGTGCCGCCAGCCCGGGCAGCGCAAGAACCGAATCCCGGACATGATCAACATCGCCGAGCGCCCCGCCGAGGCTGATGACCGCGCCGTCCCCGGTCACTGGGAGGGCGACCTGATCATCGGCAAGAAGAACCTCAGCGCGATCGGCACGCTGGTGGAGCGCACGACCGGCTACACGATGCTCGTGCACCTCCCCGACGGCTACAAGCCCGAGCAAGTCCGCGACGCCCTGGCCGCCAAGATCCAGACGATCCCCGAGATCCTCCGCGCGTCACTGACATGGGACCAAGGTCCGGAGATGCGCGACTGGAAACAGGTCAGTGTCGATGCTGACATCGACATCTACTTCTGTGACCCGCACGCACCCTGGCAACGCGCCACGAACGAGAACACCAACGGTCTCCTACGCCAGTACTTCCCGAAGGGCACCGACCTGTCAGTGCACAGCGACACAGACCTCGACTGGGTCGCCACCGAGCTCAACGACCGACCCCGCAAACGGCTAGGCTTCAGCAAGCCGATCGAGGAGATCGGACCACTACTGTTGCGATGACCGCCAGAATCCGCCCATCGCCAAACGCGCCGGCATCGGCGCGGGGACGCTGTACCGCCACTTTCCCACGCGGGAGGACCTCGTGCTGGCGCTCTACCGCCGAGAGGTCCAGCGCCTTAGCGACACCGTCGAAGTGCTTCTGACCAAGCAGCCGCCCGTTGAGGCCATGCGGACCTGGTCTGGGGGGCGAGCAGTTCGACCGTGAAACCGGGCATGGCCAACGTTCGCCCGGCTTCGGAGGCCGGCTCAGCCGGTGGCGGTGGGCTAAATGCCCGCACGCCGCGTCTAAACAGTCGTAAAGACGCGCGCGTCAAGAATGACCGGTCACCTGATGTGCGGGCCCGGGTTTATCTCCATGCTGAGCGGCGCAAACATCAGCCGGGGGCCGGAACAGGCCTCGACGAGGGAGATAGAGAGAACATGCTTGACCCTTCATCACATCTCGCGGGCATCCCAACCGAGAACGCCACCATCGACTCACCGAGTATGGCGTTCGCGGCGGCGCCGACGATGGGCAGCGCGAGCTTTGCCACGCCGGGCGAGTCCTCACCTACGGTCTCGGCTGGCAGGTCGGCGATCACGGCGACGGTGGTCGGCGGTGCCGGCGGTGCCGGCTCTGTGACCGGGGGACGGGACGATTCGAGGAGGAGCACCGATGGTCACTAGATTCCAACCTAGCCTCAAGTTGCTCGCTGGTTCGGCGCTGCCAAACTCGTTCAGGGTATCGCGGGCCGCAGCGCTGACGTGCGTGGTGGTGCTGGCCACTGTTCTGGCAACCGTCGGCGCGGCTCCGGCGCTTGCCAAGCCCGCGAGCGGTCAGGCCTCGCTGGCGGCGAATGCCTGCGGGGCTGATCCGTCGATCTGTTCGACCAGCTTGCCCTCTGGCACCGTGGGCGCGCCCTATAACCAGGACGTGCAGCTGTTTGGCACGTTGCCGCCGTTCATGTTCTCCGTGGTGTCCGGTTCCTTGCCACCCGGTTTGTCCGTCCAAGGCCAAACCGGCTTCTTCACCGACCCGATTTCGGGCACGCCCACCACCGCCGGGACCTACAACTTCGTGCTCGAGCTGACCGACATCATCGGGAGAGCGGCCGACCAGCCGCTGTCGATCACGATTGGTCAGGCGCCCGGACCGCCGGCGAGCCTTGACCAGACCACGCTGAGCCTCGGGTCTCAGCCCTTGGGTTCGGTAGGCGCAGAGCAGACGGTCACGGTCACCAACAACGGCAACGTGGGGCTTGACATCGCCGGCGTGCAGCCAGGCGGCGCTGACCCCGGCGACTACCTGATCGTCGACGGATGCGTCGCCGCGGTGGCGCCGAGTGCCAGCTGCACGATCGGGGTGCGCTTCGCGCCCGAGGCGATCGGCGCCAGTTCAGCGACGCTGACGATCGTGAGCAACTCGACCAGCGCGCTGGCGATCGACGTCTCGGGCACCGGCACCACGCCCGCCACCGGACCAGCCGGACCCGCAGGCCCAGCCGGACCAGCCGGACCCGCAGGCCCAGCCGGACCAACCGGACCCGCAGGCCCAGCCGGACCCACGGGCGCCACCGGCCCCACGGGCGCAACCGGACCCACGGGCGCAACCGGTCCCAAGGGCGCGACCGGGCCACAGGGACCCGCCGGACCGGCCGGACCGGCCGGCACGATCGTCTGCCGCACGACCCTGATCGCGCGGACGCTGTGCACGCTGGAATTCGCGCCCGGCACATTCTCCCCGGCGCTCCGATCCCACGCGCAGATCACGATCATGCACGGAGACCGCGTCGTGCACACCGAACTCCTGCAACTCACGACCACATCCACGGTCATCCACCGCACGCTCGGCCGCCTGACCCGCGGCCGCTACACGCTGTTGCTCACAAGCGGACCACAGCAGCACCGCCACACGGTGCTGCGACTCGCCTTCCGCGTGCGATAGCCACACGACCCCGGGGGCGCCGC
>DATCFW010000276.1:0-2796 GCA_036509295.1 Solirubrobacteraceae bacterium
CCGAGAGAGCCCCAGGGCGTACAGCTGGTCTCCGAGCAGCAGCGCCAGGTCGGCGTCCGCGCAGCGGACGATGCGCGGCGACCCGTAGTGCAGCAGCGAACCCTCCAGGATCATCTCCAGCAGCAGTTCGTACTCGCGCTCGCGCCCGGCCGCGCGCGGCCCGCTGGCGGCAAGCTGCGGCGGGGTGGGCGGGGCGACATCATCGAGGTCGACGGCCTCGGCCGCCGGACCCACTGCGTCAGCGACGGCCCCGCCGTGAGCGACGAGCGCCGCTCTCAGGTCCGTCAGGGTCACCGCGCCACCGCCTCGAACGCCGCCGTGGCGGCCTCCACGGTGCGCTCGACATGCCCGGGTCCGTGGACGAGCGATGGGAACCACGCCTCGAACTGCGACGGCGGCGGGTACACGCCTCGCGCGAGGAGCTCACGGCACCAACGCCCATAGGCATCGGTGTCACAGGCGGCCGCGCCGGCGTAGTCGCGGACGGGCGTCGCCGAGAAGAAGACGGTCATCAGCCCGGGGAGGCTCTGCACCTGCACCGGCCGGCCGGCGGCGTGCGCGGCGCCGCGCATCCCGTCGGCGAGCGCCTCAGTGGTGGCGGCCAGCCGGGCGTAGGCGTCGTCGTCGAGGCGGCCCAGCGTGGTGAGCGCCGCCGCCACCGCCAGCGGGTTGCCGGACAGCGTGCCGGCCTGATAGACGTCGCCGGCGGGGGCGATGCGCTGCATCAGCTCACGGGAGCCACCGTAGGCGGCGGCCGGGAGCCCGCCGCCGATGATCTTGCCCATGATCGTCAGATCGGGCAGTACGCCGTAGCGACCCTGGGCGCCGCCCCGGGCGACGCGAAAGCCGGTGATCACCTCGTCGAAGATGAGCAGCGCACCGTGGTCGTCGGCCTCCCGGCGGAGCGTCTCCAGGAACCCCGCCTCGGGCGGGACGACCCCCATGTTGGCCGGGACGGGCTCGACGATGATTGCCGCGATGTCATCGGTGTCGGGCATCGGGTGGGGGGCGTTCCAGGGCACGATCACCGTCGCCGCGGCGGCCGCCGCCGGAACGCCGGGGCTGGCCGGGATGCCCTGAGTGGCCAGGCCCGACCCCGCCTCGGCGAGCAGGCCATCGACGTGGCCGTGGTAGGCGCCGGCGAACTTGAGGACCTTCTCGCGGCCGGTGACCGCCCGCGCCAGCCGCAGAGCGCTCATCGTCGCCTCGGTCCCCGACGAGGTCATCCGCAGCATCTCGACCGACGGGACCCGCCCGGCCACCTCCTGCGCGAGCTGCACCTCCCCCGCGGTCGGAGCGCCGAAGCTCGTGCCCCGGGCCGCCGCCGCGGTGACCGCCGCGATCACCTCCGGATCGGCGTGCCCGAGAATCAGCGGGCCCCACGAGCACACCCAGTCGATGTAGTCGTTGCCGTCGACATCGGTGATGATCGGCCCCGCGCCCGAGGCGATGAACAGCGGTTCGCGGCCGATCGAGCGCATCGCCCGCACCGGGGAGTTGACCCCACCGGGCAGAACCTGCAGGGCCGACTCGTACAGCTCCGCGGACCGCTCGGTCCGATCAGCGGCGAGCCCGCTCACACGCCGGCGTGCTCGCGTTCCCAGTCGCGGTACTCGTCCGTGAAGTACAGGAGCCGGATCTTCTTGAATTCGGTGGACGAGTACAGCGTGGCCCGGTCAGCGATCCCGGTGTCGGCGGCGATCGAGTCCAGGATCGCGTCGCACTCCTCCTTGGAGCGCCCGTGGGCCATCGTGAACACCGAGTAGGGCCAATCCTGGTAGGTCGGGCGCTGGTAACAGTGCGAGATGCCGCGGAACGACGCCATCCGCATCCCCAGCTCCATGATCCGGTCGTCGGGGACCTTCCAGACGCCCATCCCGTTGGCGCTGAAGCCGGCCCGGCGATGGAACAGGATCGCCGCCACCCGACGCAGCAGCTTGCGCTCCTGCATCTCTCGTAGGTGGGCGAGCAGCCGCTCCTGGGAGATGCCGAGCGCGGCGGCCGCCGGGGCGTAGGGCTCGGAGATGACCGGCATGTCGCCCTGGAGCGCGCGGATCACGGAGCGGTCGAACTCGTCGTAGGGCTGGGGCTCGATCTCGGCCGGCGCCGCTGCCTCAGCGGCGGTGGACAGCGCCTCGGTGCCCGCCTCCATCTCCAGGTCCATGCGAATCTTGAACAACTTCAGCGTCGGCAGCTGGCGCACCGACTCGGCGCCGGCTTCGGCCGCGAGCACCTCGAGCGTGCCCTGGAGCCCGAGCGGCGAGTCGGGCTCGGTAGCGATCGTGAACCAGATGTTGAACTCGTGGTTGCGCAGGTAGTTGTGCGAGACGCCCGGGTGGGCGTTGATGACGTTGGCGGCGCGCCACGGGTTCTCGGCGTCGACCTTGGCGGCGACGAGCATCGACGCGTAGCCCAGTGCCCGCGTGTCGAAGATCGGCGTCACCTGCCGGATGATGCGCTCGCTCAGCAATGCCGAGACCCGGGCCATCACCTCGTCCTCGGTGATCCCAGCCTCGCCGGCGACGTGCGCGTAGGGCCGGGGCGCGATCGGGAACTGCCCCTGCATCAGGTTGAGCAGCCGCTTGTCCAGGTCGGAGAGGACGATCGCCGCGCCCTCCTTGCGGCTGCGCAGCTTGGGTCCGTAGCCGGTCCCACCCGCCCGACCGGTCTCACCCACTCCGGCGTCGGTCCCGTCGTGAGCTTCGGTGGCTCCGGAAGCGTCTAATGCAGCCATTGCGCGGCGTCCTTAGCGTGGTAGGTGATGATGATGTCGGCCCCGGCGCGGCGGATCGAAGT
>DATCFW010000277.1:0-4016 GCA_036509295.1 Solirubrobacteraceae bacterium
GCGACGCCGATGGCGGATAGCGACGGCCATCCGGCGGCGAGACGACCCCAGGATCGGTGGATCCGGGCTCAGGCGGGTGGCGCGATCGCATCGGCGATCGCCCGCCCGGCCGTCACCGTGGCGGCGGTGCCACCCAGGTCCGCGGTCCGCGTCGCCGGATGGGCCAGCGCAGTCTCGATCGCGCTCAGCACCGCGGCGGCCGCTTCGGGCTGCCCGAGGTGCTCGAGCATCATCTGCGCCGCCCAGATCTGCCCGACCGGGTTGGCGATCCCCCGCCCCGCGATATCCGGTGCAGAGCCGTGCACCGGCTCGAACAGCGACGGGTGATGACGCTCGGGATTGATGTTGGCGGACGGAGCGATGCCGATCGTCCCGGTCAGCGCCGGGCCCAGATCGGACAGGATGTCGCCGAACAGATTCGAGGCGACGATCACGTCGAACCGATCGGGCGCGAGCACCAGGCGGGCGGCGAGCGCGTCGATGTGGAACTGGTCCCAGTCGACGTCGGGATAGCCCTCCGCCACGATCCGCACGCGCTCGTCCCAATAGGGCATCGAGATGGCGATGCCGTTGGATTTGGTAGCCGACGTCAGGTGCCGCGGTCCTCGCCGCTGCGCCAGCTCGAACGCGTAGCGAAGGATCCGGTCGACGCCCACCCGGGTCATGATCGTCTCCTGCAGGACCGTCTCGCGATCGGTGCCCTCGAACATGCGGCCCCCGACGGCGGAGTACTCACCCTCCGTGTTCTCGCGCACGATGACGAAATCGATCTCGCCCGGCTCGCGACCCGCCAGCGGTGAGGTCACGCCGGGCATCAACCGGACCGGCCGCAGGCCCACGTACTGGTCAAACACACGGCGGAACTGCAGGATCGAGCCCCACAACGAGACGTGGTCCGGGACCTTGTCCGGCCACCCGACCGCGCCGAACAGGATCGCGTCACAGTCATCCACGTACGCCGGCCAATCGACGGGCATCATCATGCCGTGCTCCAGGTAGTAGTCGCATGAGGCGAACTCCAGCTCCCGCACGGCGATCTGGAAGCCGAACGCGTCGCCGGCGGCCGCCAGCACCCGGAGCCCTTCGGGCAGCACCTCGACGCCGATCCCGTCCCCCGGGATCGCCGCAATCGTGTATCGCCGCTCAGCCATGACGCCCGCCGGGGACCGTACCGTGCGGCGAGCTCTGATGCCCCGGCCCGACGATGAGCCCGGGGGCTGAGGGCCCCCGAGCTCGTCCTGGACTCAGGATCGTCTACGCGGCCTGCGCGATCAGGCCGTGGGGGTCGAGCACGAACTTCTTGCTCGCTCCCTTGTCGAAGTCCTGGTAGCCCTGGGGGGCTTCATCGAGGGTGAGGACCGTCGCATTGACCGCCTTGGCGATCTGGACGCGATCGTTGAGGATCGCCTCCATCAGCTGCCGGTGATAGCGCATAACCGGGCATTGACCCGTCGCGAACGAGTGCGACTTGGCCCAGCCCAGACCGAGCCGGATCGACAGGCTGCCGACCTTGGCCGCATCGTCGACGCCGCCGGGGTCGCCGGTCACGTACAGGCCCGGGATGCCGAGCCGTCCGCCCGCCCGGGTGACCTCCATGATCGAGTTGAGCACCGTCGCCGGCGCCTCGTGATCGGCGTCCTTGCCGTGGCCACGCGCCTCGAAGCCGACGGCGTCGACGGCGGCGTCGACCTCGGGAACGCCCAGGATCTGCTCGATCTGCTCGGCGAGCGTGGCGTCCTTGGTCAGATCAACCGTCTCGCAGCCGAAGCTCTCGGCCTGGCGGAGCCGCTCAGGGTTCATGTCCCCGACGATCACGACGGCGGCGCCGAGGAACTGCGCGGAGTGCGCCGCGGCGAGCCCGACCGGCCCCGCACCGGCGACATACACCTTCGTCCCCGACGTCACGCCGGCGGAGACACACCCGTGGTAGCCGGTGGGGAAGATGTCAGACAGCATCGTCAGATCCAGGATCTTCTCCATCGCCTGTTCCTTGTCAGGGAACTTGAGCAGATTCCAGTCCGCATAGGGGACCATCACGTACTCGGCCTGGCCACCAACCCAGCCGCCCATGTCGACGTAGCCGTAGGCCGACCCCGGACGATCCGGATTGACGTTGAGACAGACACCGGTATCGCCCTCCTTGCAGCTCCGGCACCGCCCGCACGCGATGTTGAACGGAACCGAGACCAGGTCTCCCTTCTTGATGAACTCGACGTCACGGCCGAGCTCGATCACCTCGCCGGTGATCTCGTGCCCGAGGATCAGGCCCTCGGGCGCGGTCGTCCGGCCACGCACCATGTGCTGGTCTGAGCCGCAGATGTTCGTCGACACGATCTTGAGGATCGCCCCGTGCTCGGTCTTGCGACCGACGTTGGCCGGGTTGACGCCCGGGCCGTCCTTCAGCTCGAGCCCCGGGTAGTCGATCGTCTGGACCTCGACCTTGCCGGGCTCGATGTAGGCGACTGCCTTGTTTCCCGCCATGTGCCTCTCACTCCTTTTGTCGCTCGGAGAACTCCACCTCGCGCGCGCCTCAGTGCGCTCTCTCTTCCTCGCGTACCTCGCTGGGCGCTATGGAACCGTCCGTTGTCAGCTTTCGGTCGGGGCCGCCGGGATTGCTCGGCCTCGCCGCGCATCCGCGCCCCGCGCGGAGCAGTCCCGCCAGCTCAAGGCCACGCCCGGCGCTGACGATAAGGAGGGCACCGTGACGACCCCGGTCAACAGGCCAGGCCTCGACGCCGCCGGCATGGAGACGCGCATGGACGCGATCCGGCTCAAGCAGATGCTCGGAGGGACGCTCACCGAGCAGGAGCGGATGTGCCTTCAGATCGAGCAGAACGGCTTCGGCTGCGGAAGCTGCTCGGCCCCCGACGTACGGCGCTGACGCGCCGTCCTGCGGCGCCCGGCCTTCAGCCTCATCCCGGGTCTCCGGAGTGAGGCTAGGCTTCGGTCCCGGCAGCGTCAAGATACACTAATCGGACCGACGGTCCGATTAGGTGCTAACGTGCGAGACTCCTGGGCGACACGGGCGATGGCTTCGCCGCGACCGACAACGTGCTGCGGGACCTCCACCGCAGCGTCGGCAACCGCCATCAGCACCGCGGCCGCCGGAAGCGACGACCTGGCAGCCGCGTCCGCCGCGTTTGCACAGCGGCGGGTAGGTCTATCTGAGATCGAGCGTGCGGTGTTCGGGACCTGGCTGGCGGTCGCCTCCGGCCTGCCGTCACCGCGTTCCCTGCCCGTTGCCGCCGTCCCGTTGTTGACGGCGATCCTCGAGACCCTGCTGAGAGCTCAGGGCTTTAAACAGTTTGAGGTGATGCTGCCGGCGCTGGCGAACTCGGATCTGCCGACTCGCGAACGGCGCGAACTGCTCGGCGAGATCTACCTGCGGCACGGCTTTCTCGCCTCGGCGGCCAAGGAGTGGATGGCGGTGTGCGCAGACCGGCCTGACGCCGCCGCGCTGCTCGGGCTCGCACGGGTGGCAGTGGCCAATGATCAGCCCCAGGACGCAGCCGTCTTCGCGAGCGGCGCGCTCGAATTGGAGTCAGAGAACGTGGCCGCCGCCGAGATCTTGGCCCGCGTGGAGAACGGTGGCTCGATCACCGTCGACTGAGTGCTAGCGGGTCGCGATCGTCAGCAGCGCAGCGCTCGCTCCCGGGATCCTGACCCGGTACGCGCCGCCTGAACGCGCGACCCGCTCGATCTCAACCGGTCTGGATGAGAGGCCAGCGGTGCTCATCGCTGAGAGGCTTTGCCCACCGATCGTCACGCGAGTCCGGGCGCGCAGGCTCGGCGCGAGCAACCGCTCGACCGTCGCGCTGATGCCCCCGCCGGGAACGCGCACGGCCAGGATGCGCCCTCGGGAACGGGTATCGATCAGGACTACTCGGACTTGGCCCCCGCGCGCTCGGGTGGCCCACGCTTGGACCCCTGCTCGCTGGGCGCCTGCGATCGACAAAAGTCTCGATCCAGGCGGGGCCGCCCGGGCGAACATCAGCATCCCGTAGTACTCGGGATAT
>DATCFW010000278.1:0-5095 GCA_036509295.1 Solirubrobacteraceae bacterium
CGGCACGGGGGCGGCCGGTGTGGGGGGGAAGGCCTCGATCGTGCTCATCGGCCACCGAGCCGGACGCGGGGGTCAAGGAACGCCTGTACGACGTCGGCGAGCAGGCTGGCGAACACGACGGCGGCGCCCGCGAGCAGGGACAGGGTCTGCACGAGCTGGTAGTCGCGCTTCTCGACCGCGTCGAACAGCAGTGACCCGACGCCGGGGATTTGGAAGACCTGCTCGAGGATCAGCGTGCCGCCGATCAGGAAGCCGACGTTGACCGAGAGGATCGTCAGCGTGTTCATGAGCGCGTTGCGCAGGGCGTGGCGGCCGACGATCCGCAGCTCGCGCAGCCCCCGGGATCGTGCGGCGTCGATGTAGTCGCTCTGCAGCACTTCGAGCAGGCTGGAGCGCAGGGTCCGCATGACCACGGTGGACAGCGCCAGCCCGAGCGTCAGCGCGGGCAGGGTCAGCGTGCGCAGGATCCCGCCGATCCCGCCTTGGTAGCCCGAGACCGGGAACCAGCCCAGCTCGAGACCGAAGATCAATGCGAGCATCAGGCCCAGCCAGAACGCGGGCATCGCGAAGGTGAACGTCGTGCCGAGGCGCAGGATGTTGTCGAGGATGCTGTTGGGTCGCAGCGCGGCCATGATCGCCAACGGGATTCCGATCAGCAGGGCCAGGAACATTGCGTACAGGATCAGCGCCGCGCTGGGACCGATCCGCTGGCCGATGATCTGCCCGACGGGGGAGTTGAGGGTGTACGCCTCGCCGAACTGACCCTGCACGCTGTGGGACACGTAGAGCCAGAACTGGATCAGCAGTGGCCGGTCGAGGTCCAGCTGATGACGGGCGGCGTCGATCGCGGCCGGGGTCGCGTGCAGGCCGAGGACGATCCGGACCGGATCACCGGGAACGAGATGGATGATGAAGAACGTGGCGACGAGCAGGCCGAACAGCACCACCAGGGCCATCCCGACTCGTCGGATCAGGTAACTGGCCATGCCGGCCCCCTGCTCGTCGCCTCCGTTCTCATGCAGCGATCAGCTCTTCTTGGCTGACGCCAACCAGGTGTCCTCGAGATGGTCTGACCCGAGGGCGTCGATGTCGGTGCCGCAGGTCGTCGACGAGTGAGCGTTGACGAACGGCAGGTTCATGACGTTGATCACAGGCGTCTGATCCATCAGCGCCTGCTGGATCTTCGGCCACAGCTGCGCGCGGGCTGAGTCACTCAGGGTGGCCTTGAACTTCAGGACCATGGCCTGGATCGCCGGGTCGCGCCAGTTGGAGAAGAACCCCTTGGTCCCGTTGGACCAGTCGGCCAGGAAGTCCGAGTACTCGTCCGGGACCGTCACGTCGCTGGTGAACGATGGGAACGGGAACGTCATGTCGTACTTGATGGCCAGGAAGTTGCTCGTGGTCGTAGCCGGGTCCTCCTCCACGAGCTTGACCTTGATTCCGATCGCCCCGAGCTCCTGCTGGATGAGCAGCACCATCTGGGTGTAGTAGTCATAGCCCGAGGGGTACTGCAGCGTGGTCGAGAATCCGTGCGGGAACCCGGACTTCGCCATCAGCGCCTTGGCCATCGCCAGGCTGTAGGGGTACGGCTTGACCACGCTGGCGGGTGCGTCGTAGTGCAGCCCCATCAGCACGCTGTTGGGGATCTGGCCCAGCCCGTGGAAGATGTCGCGGTTCATCTCCGCGCGGTTGAGCGCGTACTGCATCGCCTTGCGGACGTTGAGATCGGCCAGCGGCTTGTCGGCGTGGTTGAGCCACAGGCCCATGAACAGCGGCACTTTGGCCGCCTGCACGTTGATGGACTTGTCGCTCAGCAGCGAGTTGATCTGCGAGAACGGCAGCCCGTCCATGATCTGCGCACTGCCGCCCCGGAGGGCGAGGATGCGGCTGTTTGAGTCGGTCGCGAAGTTGAAGCGCACCGAGTTCAGGTACGGCTTGCCGGTCTCCCAGTAGTACGGGTTGCGGGTGAACGTGATGTGCGACCCCTTGACGAAGCTCTGCACGACGAACGGTCCGGTGCCCACCGGGTGGTTGTAGAACGCCGCGCCCTCCTTGAGCACGAGGCTCTTGGGCAGCACGAAGGCCGGGAAGATGCTGATGTTGTAGAGGAACGAAGCGACCGGCTGGGCGAGATGGAACTGGATCGTCGAGTTGTTGATCACCTTCGAGGTTCCGTACCCGACCGCGACCGAGCTCATGGTCGTGTCGATCTTCGGGTTGCCGAACCGATCCAGGCTCCACTTCACGTCCTCGGCGGTCACCGGCTGGCCGTTGGAGAACTTCAGCCCGGGACGCAGATAGAACGTGTACGTGCGGCCGTCGGGGGAAATCGTCCAGCGCTGGGCCAGGGACGGCTCGATCCGGGTCGAGCCGGCCGGGTCGGAACGCACGAGTCCGCTGTAGATGAGGTTGTCGGCGAAGATGTCGCCGTTGCCATTCTTGAGGTTGATCGGATCCAGGGTCTGGGTCTCGGCCTGGCGGTCATAGACCAGGCTGCCCCCGCGGACGGGGGTGGCCATACAGGCGGTACTGCGCGACGTGCCGTAGAGACCCGTCAGCGACGCCTGCTTGGCGCTGCTGCCACCGCCCCCACAGGCACTCAGCGCCAGCGCCGCCATGGCGGCGACTGCGGCGAACAATCCGGCTCTACGCATGCGAACTCCTCGTCGTGGGTTTCCTTGCGCCGTGTGCGCCGGCGCCGTTGTGGGGTCGGCTCATCCGAACCAGCTCCTCGTCGATCAGCGCGACCTGGCGGGCGCGGGTCAACCGGCCGGGGTCCAGCAGCGCGTGCAGGCTGAAGCCGTCGATCAGCCCCAGCAGCAGCTCGGCGACGTCCTCGGGCGCGCGATCAGCCGTCATCTCGCCGTTGCGCTGGGCGTCGCCGGTCAGAGTCGTCAGCCGATCGATCAGCAGGGGCCCCCGCCGGCTGGGACGCGGCACTCCGTCGCCACCCCGGATCGCCCGGCTCCAATAGTTCATCAGGAACTTGGTCTCCAGCTCGCGCTCGTCGTCGAGCGGGAGGTTGTCCAGGACCAGCGCGCGCAGCGCGGGCAGACCGGTGAGGCCCTCCAGCAGTCCGTCCCAGCGCGCGGCAATCCGTTCGTAGGCGATCCGCAGCGCCGATTCGAGGATGTCGTCCTTATCGGCGAAGTAATGGGCCAGGGAACCCGGAGACCACCCCGTCTCGCGGGCGATGCCTCGGACCGTCGCGCCCTCGATGCCGTCTCGGGCGACGACCCGCCAGACCGACTCGGCGAGTTTCTCACGACGTTCGTCATGGTCGACGTCCTTGGGCACTCAACCCGCCTCCGACAGTTCACGCAGCGATCCGAGCATGGGATCGCCGGGTACCGACGGGCCCCTGCGGTGGGGCACGTCGCGCATGAAATCCAGCGCCTCGTCGACGCTGACCGCGCCGGCGTCCGAGCCGAGTGCCCGCATGTTCAGGGCACCGGTCGCGCAGCCCAGCGCCGCGGCGGCGTCGATGCTCCAACCGGCCAGCCGGGCGACGATCACCCCGGCACAGAACGCATCCCCACAGCCCGTCGTGTCGACAACCGGCGCGTCGTGGGCGGGCAGCGTGCGCTCGCCATCGTCATCAACGATCAGACAGCCATCGGGTCCGCGCTTGATGATCACGCACTGCGCCCCCAGATCGCGCAGGCGCCGGGCGGCGGTCACGCAGTCCGCGTCTCCGGCGACGGCCAGCGCCTCGCCCTCGTTGGGCATGAAGATGTCCACATGCGGCAGCACCGGGGCGAGTACCGACGAGACATCCTCGCCGCGGACGCCGAGAAAATCCGCAGTGGTCAGCGCTCCGTGCTCGCGAGCGCGGGCGAGCAGTGTCCCCGCCGGCTCACCGTCGATCGCGGGCAGGGCGGTGAGGCCGCCAAGATGGACCGCGGCAGCGCGCTCGACGGCGTCCCAGTCGACGTCATCGATGGCGAAGGTGCTGTTGGCGCCGGGGACGTGCCATGCGGGCCGGCTTCCGTCGGGGTGGATGGGGAGGATCGTGCACGAGGTCTGCACCCCCTTCTTGCGTCGCAGCGATGAGGCGTCGACGCCCTGATCGGCCAGTGCGTTGACCACGAAGTCACCGGCCAGGTCGGTACCGATCGCGCCCACCGCCGTCACCCGCGCACCGAGCCGCGCCAGGTCCACCGCGGTGCCGCCGGCGGTCCCCGCCGGGGTCGGGCGGATCTCGTCGAGGAGCAGGCTGACCTGACCCACCGGCAGCTCGGCGACTGGCCGCCCGAGGACATCCATGATGTACGTGCCGGCGGCGATCACCTCGGGCCGGGATCGGCGCAGCGCCTCCGCGGATGCGGCGTCGATCACGCCGGGGTCTCCTGTAGCCCATAGCGCAGCGCCTGCGCCTGCTCGGTGACGTCGTGCAGCTGGTCGTCGGAGAGGATCCGTGGGGTGCCCGCGCAGAGCGCGTGGTAGTACACGGACGCCAGCCACTCGAGTCCGATCGCCAGGGCGACCGCGTGCTCGATGTCGCGTCCGGCGACCACGGCGCCGTGGTTGGCCATCAGCGCCGCGCGGCGGTCACGCAGCGCCGTCGTGACCGAGGCGGCGAGGGCATCGGTCCCGAACGTCTCATAGCCGGCCACGCGCACGGGACCGCCGAACGCGGTGATCACGTAGTGCACGGCGGGGAGCTCGTCGACGAGTGCGCTGAGCACCGTGCAGTAGTGCGCATGCGTGTGGACGATCGCCCCGGCGTCGCCGGTGGCGTAGATCGAGCGATGCAGCGGCGTCTCGGACGAGGGCTGACTGACCGACGCATGATCGGGGGCCACCGTCCCGTCGGCGAGGCTGACCTGCACCAGGTCTGCGGGGTCAATGGCGCCCAGCTCGGCGCCCCGGGGCGTGATCAGCACCCGGTCACCGGACCGCAGGCTGAGGTTGCCGGCCGAGCCGACGACCATGCCGGTCGCGGCGATCGCGGCCGAGCCCTCGACGAGCGCCTGCCGGTCGCCGGGTCCGAACCCTGTCGTGGCAGCGGTCATCTCGGTCATCCGGCCCCGAACTGATCACGGACGTCGTCAAAGGCAGCGTCGGTGCGCTCGAGCGCAGCGTCGATCGTGGC
>DATCFW010000279.1:0-2303 GCA_036509295.1 Solirubrobacteraceae bacterium
AACGTCCCGGCGGTGCCCGCCGACCCCCTCGGGGGTTCGGGGCAGGCGCACCGTCCGCTGTTGCCGCCGGGGCGTGGCGGAGGACCCGTAGTAGTCGGCGCCGGGGAAAGCCTGGCACATGGCGAAGGGGTCCAGTGAGCACGCAGCATCGTTGGATGGAAGGAGCTCGCCGGTGAATACGGGCGATCCGTTTCCTGAGCTGTTGGTCGCGCAGGGGCGGGTACTTCACTACCAGCGCAAGTTGCACGCGTGGGCATCTGCGGATGCCGAGCGCAGGTTCCATGATCTGTGGAACCTGGTCTGCGATCCGGCCACGCTGGTGGTGGCCTGGTCGCGGGTGAGTCGCAACCGAGGGTCACGGACCGCCGGTGTCGATGCCACCACTCGCCGTCACGTCGAAGACGCTGGCGTGCAACGGTTCCTCATGGAACTGCGCGGCGAGCTCAAGGCAGGAACGTTCCGGCCGCTGCCGGTCCGCGAGCGGCTGATCCCCAAGCGCGACGGCCGGTTGCGTCGCCTCGGGATCCCGACGCTCAAAGACCGCGTCGCGCAGATGGCCCTCAAGCTCGTGATCGAGCCGATCTTCGAGACCGGCTTTTATCCGTCGAGCTACGCCTACCGGCCCGGTCGTCGGGCCCAGGACGCGATTCGCTGAGATCGTCCACTTCACCAAGGCCCCCTCGCGCTACGAGTGGGTCGTGGAAACGGACGTCGAGGCGTGCTTCGATCAGCTTCCGCACTCGCTGATTGGCGAGCAACTCAGGCGGCGGATCGTAGACAAACGCGTTCTCGGGCTCGTGCGGTCGTTCCTGAAGGCGGGCGTGATGACGGAAACGGGCAGCCTGCAGCGAACGATGACAGGCACCCCGCAAGGCGGGATCGCCTCGCCGTTGTTGGCAAACATCGCTCTCTCTGCACTGGACCGCGAATATCTGGCGGACTGGGAGCAGATGAGCAGCTGGGACGGCAAACGCCGCTACCTGCAAAAGCACGGTCATCCGACCTACCGACTCATTCGGTACGCCGATGACCTGGTCCTGCTCGTGAAGGGGACCGAGCCGCAGGCACGGTCGCTACTGGACCAGCTCAGGGAGCGAGTGCAGGCACTCGGACTGACGTTGAAGTCCGAGAAGACCGCGGTCACCCACATCGACGACGGGTTTGTGTTCCTCGGCCAGCGGATCATCCGCCGCGCCTACGGCGCCAAGCCCCACGTCTATACCTTCGTCACGAACGAGGCTCTGGCCTCGATCAAACGCAAGGTGAAGGCCCTGACAGGACGCTCCACGACCAACCTGGCGTTGTCGGAGTTGATCGCGGCGCTCAACCCGGTCCTGCGAGGCTGGGGGAACTACTACCGGCACGCCGCGGCGAAACGCACCTTCTGCTACCTGGACTACTACGTCTGGTGGCGGGTCGGGCGTTGGCTTCGCAAGAAGCACCCGCGGATGACCTGGAAGCAGATCCAACGCCGCTTCCTCAACGACGACTACACCTACCAGGCTGGCGGGATCGTGCTTCACCAACCGGCGCGGACGGCGATCACGCGCTACCGCTACCGGGGAGCCCGCATCCCGAACCCGTGGACCGAGCAACCAGCCGAACCGAACGACCCGCAGACGCAGCTCGCGGATCGCGAGGAACAGCCCGCGCTCGAACACATCCAACAGGCACTCGGATGACAGATACCCCCCACGCGATATGCCCATGGAGCGCCGGATGCGGCGGAAGTCGCACGTCCGGTGCGGAGGGAGGCGGCGAGGAAACCACCGGCCGAAAGGCCGGCACCGGCGCCTCGCCGTCGACCCTACCCCAGGCGGGCGCGGGCAAAGTCAGCCATTTGCCTACGCAGCATCGGTCCCGGCGTACCGGCGCCGCGCGCGGCCCGGGACCATTGATCCCGGCCATCGCTATGTCGCGACGTAGGAGGCGTCCGGATCCGGCTCTACGACGCCGGTGCCGGACGAATGAAATAGCCAGATCCGAGCGCCTCGAAGGTCAGGGGCCACCAGCACCGCCGCGGCTAGCGCCGCCGACCGGCGATCCGGCTGCGGGCTTGCCGCACCGGGCGTAGGTGCTGGCCCGGATGGCGATCGCGTGACCACGGTCAACGATGTCGCTCTAGAAACGTCGGCCGGTGTGGCCGACGGAAAGGCAAGACATGATCTATGTGGTTATCGCGCTCGCCGTGCTCGTGCTGGTCGTGGCGGCTCTGTCGGTCCGGATCCTCAAGCAGTACGAGCGAGGCGTGCAGTTTCGGCTGGGACGCGTGAAGGGCGGCGCGCGCGGACCGGGGTTGATCT
>DATCFW010000280.1:0-18066 GCA_036509295.1 Solirubrobacteraceae bacterium
TCCGGAGCGGGGTCACGGCCGCAACCTATCCCATCTTCCCTGCGGTGCCGCGCTCGCCGGCGGGCCACCCGGGGAGATTGTGAGAACAACGGGAGCGACGGGACTCGAACCCGCGACCTCCGACGTGACAGGCCGGCGCTCTAACCAACTGAGCTACGCCCCCACTGGGGAGCTCAGTATGCCAAGCCTCAACTCGTGGCGCCTACTCGGTGCCGAGCACCCGGTCGCGCAGCCAGCCGTTGACGAATCTGCCGGCCGGGTCCAGGCGCCGGCGCAGAGCGCGGAAATCGTCCATCCGCTCGTACTCGGGTGCGATCGCCGAGGCGCGGGCCGTGAACACCTTCCCCCAGTGAGGGCGCGGCGCGAACGGCGCGAGCGCCGCCTCGATCCGTCTCAGCAGCGCGGTGACCGCGTCGGGCTGGCGCCGCCAGGTGAAATGGATGGCGAGTGCGTCGCGCTCGTATTGCGGGCTCAGCCACAGCGTGTCGGCGGCGACGGTGCGCAGCTCGCAGACGAGCAGCAGCGGGATGATCGACGCGGCCAGCGTGCGGACAGCCTCGATCGCGCTCACGGCGTCCTCGCGGCTGACGAAGAACTCCGACTGGAGCTCGTCGCCAGAGCTCGGCGTGAACCCGGAACGGAAATGGGGCAGCCGCTCTGACCAGGGTCCGGGGACGCCGAGCTGATCGGTGCAGTTGATCGGGTCGCCGCCGAGCACGGGATGCATCGCGGCGGTGGCCGCCGAGGCCCCGAACATCTCGTCGGGGAACGCGCCGGCGCCGGCGCGGCGCTTGATCCACAGCTGCTCGGTCCGCTCCCCGAAGCGGTGAAACACACTCACGCTGGCTCCGGTGGCCGTGATCTGGGCGAGGTTCTCCAACAGCGCCTCCCAGCCCAGACCCACGTAGACGCGCTGGCGCATCGTGTAGTCGGGCTCCACGGAGAGCGTCAGCTGGGTCACGATCCCGAGGGATCCCAGGCTGACCACCATGCCGTCGAAGTCCCGGTCACCGGCGGTGGCGGTGATCAGCTCGCCCGACGCCGTGACCAGCTCGAGCCGGCGGACCGCCGTGGCCAGATTGCCGTTGGCGTTGCCCGAGCCGTGGGTGGCCGTGGCCACCGCGCCTGCGACCGAGATGTGTGGCAGCGATGCCAGGTTCTGCAGCGCCACGCCCTCCGGGTGCAGCGCCTCGGCGAGCTCGGCATACGTGACGTGGCCGGGCACCGACACCGTGCCGGCGACGCGATCGACGCAGATCGCTCCGGGCAACCGGTCGAGCGCGATCAGTTCATCGGCGTCCGCGATCGCCGTGAACGAGTGCCGGGTGCCGAGCGCCCGGACCGTCCGCGCCCCGGCGACCAGCTCCTGAAGCTCATCGAGCGTCTGCGGGCGGCGCAACGAGGCGGCCCGATACGCGTAGTTGCCCGACCAGTTCGTTCCGAGCTCGCCGACGGCCATCCCCCCAATCTAGTGACGCGACCGCCTGGTCGGAGGCCGTCGCAACTTTGCCGCGGGCGGCGGGTTTGAACTGACCGCAGGCGGTCCTCCGGGGGAACGCGCCCAACCCGGCCGTGGGCGCCACCCTGGACACGATCGGGCGACGGGGACCCTGGAAGCGGGTCCCCGTCGTTTCTTAACTGAACCGCCCGGCGTTGCCGATGACGAGTCAACCTCGGGACCAGATGAGCTCCATCACCGCCCGGGCGAAGCGCTCGTAGCGCTGGGGAGAAAAGCGCTGCGGATCGGTGAGCACCATCCGGCCGGCCTCCTCGCTGAGGCGCAGGATCGCGCGCGCCGAGATCTCGGTGTCGAGCTCGGCCGGAATGTCGGATCGTTCGCGGGCCCAGATCACAAACTGCGTGATCCGCTCCAGCAGTTGGGCCCGGTTGGTCTCGACGTGGCGCCGGACGATCGCCGGCGTGCCCTCGGGAGGCAGCAGGATGATCCGCCACGTGTCCGGCCGGCTGGCCACGGCATCGAGGAACCGGCGCACGCCGGCGGCAAACAGCTCCGGCGGCTCGCCCGCGTCCGGGGAGCGCGGCACGATCTCGGCCAGCTGCTCGACGGCGTAGCTCTCCTCGCGTTCGATCAGCGCCTGCAGGAGACTGCCGAGGTTGGGAAAATGGTCATAGATCACCGGCCGGGTGACGCCGGCGATGCGCGCGATCGCCTCGATTGACACACCCTCGTAGCCCTGCTCCACGATCACGCTGAGCGCGGCATCGAGCAGCTGTTCGCGCCGCTGCTCGGGCGCCATCCGCGGCGCGTAGCGGCGCCGGGGCTTCGCCGAGGCGTCCGAAGGCGTCTGAGGGCTCATACGATGGGCAGCAAGATGGACACGATCGGCTACGCCGCTGTAGCTTCGATTCCGAGAGGTTACCGGTAGCGTCGGGGTCATGGTCGCCATCTTCGACGGGCACAACGACACGATCACGAGTGACGACTACGCGCTGATCGCCACCGGTCGCGCCGCCGGCCACCTCGATCTGCCGCGCATGCAGGCGGGCGGTATGCGCGGCGGCATCTTCGCGGTGTTCGCGTCCTCGGCCGATCACGACTTCACGCCGGTGCAACGGCCGGACGGCGCGATGGCCGTCGAGCCGGCGGCACCCGTGCCCCATGCCGAGGCGGCGGAGTTCGCCGTCCGCGCCGCCGGCCGGCTGCTCGCGCTCGAGCGGGCCGGTGAGCTACGGATCGCCCGCACGGTGGCCGATCTCGATGCCGCGCGTAACGGCGATGGCCCACCCGTCGCCGTGCTGCACCTGGAGGGCGCGGAGGCGATCGACGCCGAACTCGAGTCGCTGGACCTCTGGTACGCCGCCGGGCTGCGCTCCGTCGGTCCCGTCTGGAGCCGGTCCAACGAGTTCGGTCACGGGGTGCCGTTCGTGTTCCCGTCGAGCCCGGACACCGGGCCGGGTCTGACTCCGGCCGGCCACGCGCTCGCCCGGCGCTGTGCCGAGCTGGGGATCATGGTCGATCTCGCCCATCTCAACGAGCAGGGCTTCTGGGACGTCGCCCGCGCCGATCTCGGCCCGCTCGTGTCCAGCCACTCGGCCGCCCATGCGCTGTGTCAGGCGTCGCGCAACCTCACGGATAGCCAGCTCGACGCGATCGGCTCCTCGAACGGCCTGGTCGGGATCGTGTACGCCTGCAAGTTCCTCCGCCCCGACTTTGCCGAGGACATCGACACCCCCCTGGAGCTGATCGCCCAGCACGCCGCCTACGTGGCCGAGCGCATCGGGGTGGCGCATGTGGCGCTCGGCTCGGACTTCGACGGCGCGACGATTCCGGCGCCGCTCGGCGATGTCGCGGGGATCCCGAAGCTGCTCGATGCGCTAGCGCAGGTCGGCTTCGATGAGCAGGAGATTGCCGCGATCGCGTGGGACAACTGGCGCCGCGTGCTCGACGCCTGGTGGCGGTGACCGTCCTCAGCGCCGCTGCCGCTTTGACTTGCGGCTGATGTCCTTGACCACGCGCCGGATCACGGCTTCGTCCCAGCGGTGGGTGCGCAGGAGCCGGTACCGCTCGGCGCTGACCCGCATGTAGGCCTCGGTCGGGGAGTGGGACCCGATCAGATCAGCCTCCCGCAGCATCTCGATCACCGGTCGGTACTCGTTCTCCAGCCACAGGTACGCCATCTCCCGCCGGCTGATCGGTTCGCCGCGATCCTGGCTGGTGCGAAAGCCCCACGCCTCGACGGACTCGGCGAGCATGTCGTAGTGCCACGGATCTGACAGCACGATCTCGCCGCGTGCGTCGTCGGGTAGGGGCACCCGCTCGAAGAACACCCGCTCGTGGCTCTTGATGGGCAGGTCCGCGAGTGTGATCGCACGCGCGGCGCCGACGCGCGTACTGACGTCGGTGATGCGCGCGTTGATGTCCGCGTGTCCCAGCGCACGCGCCACCGACACGCGATGGTGGCCGTCACGGACGAAGTAGATCTCGCCGATTCGCATCAGGTCCACCGGTGGCATCGCATCGCCGCGGCGCATCGCCGCCGCGATGTGCTCCCAGCGGGACCGGACGCGCCCGGAGGTCGGCCGGAAGCGCCGGTCGAAGTCCCGGCCACGATCGACGGTGCCGACGATGGAGTCGAGTGCCACCACCGCCGTTCCGGCCGAGCGCTCGCCGACGAAGCCGAGCGCCTCGACCACCTCCTCGTAGGGAAGGACGAGACGGACGTCGTCGGGTTCGCCGCGCAGCCGTGCGGCGAGGCGTCCCATCGTCGCCCGGCGACGCGCGCGCAGAAAGTCGTGCTGCGCGTCGAGGCCGGGCATCCCAGTGGCGCGCGGCGGGCCGGGCATGGGGCCGACTCTAGCTCCCGTACGGGCGATGGCCGCGCCCGCGCGGCGGCGTCAGCGCCCGCCCGGCGCTGCGCCTCCGCCCGGCGCTGCGCCGCCACCCGCGGGTGGAGCATCGCTGCTCGCCGGCGCGGCGCCCGGGCCGGTCCGCTGCCCGCTGTCGCGTTCAATGGCCCCCAGCAGCGCGGCGCCGGTCTCAGGGTCGAACAGGTGCAGGTGGTCGCTGTTGAACCACAGCTCGGCCTCCTGACCCTGGCTCACCCGACTGGCCGCGTCCAGCCGGGCGACCACCTGGCTGCCCTCCTGCGCGGGCAGGTCGGCGGCGCCGGCGTCGTGGGCGAGTTCCTCCAGCTCCCGTGAGGACACCCGCTCAGATTCGAGGTTGAAATAGGCGTAGAACTCCGAGCCCATCGACTCGAGCACGTCGATCTTCGTGGTGAACGTGATCCCGCGTGACCGGTCGCCGACCAGTGCGGCGTCCTCGAAATCCTCCGGTCGCAGGCCGACGATCACGCCGCCTCGCCCGCCGCCCGGGCCCGCCTGCAACCGGCCGCGTAGCGCTTCCGGAATCGGCATCGTGCCGAACGGAAGCTTGATCGTGTCACCGTCGATCTCGCCGCCGAGGAAGTTCATCGACGGGGATCCGATGAAGCCGGCCACGAACAGGTTCTTGGGATGGCCGTAGAGCTCGCTGGGCGAACCGACCTGCTGCAACTCGCCGGCGCGCATCACCGTGATCCGGTCGCCCAACGTCAGCGCCTCGGTCTGGTCGTGGGTGACGTAGATCGTCGTCGTCTCGAGCCGTTGCTGGATCCGGGAGATCTCAGTTCGCATCTGGACGCGTAGCTTCGCGTCCAGGTTGGAGAGCGGCTCGTCCATCAGGAACGCGCTCGGGCTGCGGACGATCGCGCGTCCCATCGCGACGCGCTGGCGCTGGCCGCCGGACAGGTTGGCGGGCTTGCGCTCCAGATGCGCCTCGAGGTCGAGGATCTTCGCGGCGTCGTTGACCTTCTTGTCGATCTCGGCCTGCGGGGTCTTGGCGAGCTTGAGCGCGAAGCCCATGTTCTCACGCACGGTCATGTGCGGGTACAGCGCGTAGTTCTGGAACACCATCGCGATGTCGCGGTCCTTCGGGTTCTTGTCGTTGACCACCTGACCGCCGATCTTCAGCTCGCCGTCGGTGATGTCCTCGAGGCCCGCGACCATCCGCAGCGCTGTCGACTTCCCGCAGCCCGACGGCCCGACGAGGATCATGAACTCTCCGTCGGCGATGTCGACGTTGAGATCCTTGACGGCCTCGAAGCCGTCCCCATAGCGCTTGGTGATGTGCTCGAGTGCGATCTCGGCCATTGGCTTCTCCTTATCCCTTGACGGCGCCCGCGGTCAGGCCGGCGACGATCCGGCGCTGGAACAGGAGCACGAGAACCATGACGGGTACGGTGACGACGATCGCGGCAGCGGCGATGTCGCCGATCGGCTGCGTGAACTGCGATACGCCGGGGAACTGCGCGATCGCGGCCGGGACCGTCATCGCCGCGTTGGTCGCGGTCAGTGAGATCGCGAACACGAAGTCATTCCAGCAGATGAGAAACACGATGATGAACGTCGTCGCCAGGCCCGGCATCGCCAGCGGCGCGATCACCTTCGTGAATGCCTGAAACGGCGTCGCCCCGTCGATCTGGGCTGCCTGCTCCAGCTCCCACGGGATCTCTCTGAAGAATGTCGACAGCACGTAGATCGCCAGCGGCAGCGCGAATGTCAGGTACGGGATGATCAGGCCCGGCCAGGTGTTGAACAACCCGATCTGGCGCCACAGGTTGTACAGCGGTCCGACGAGCGAGACCTGCGGGAACAGCGTCACCATCAGCGCGACCGCGAGGATCGTCTGCTTGCCCGGGAAGTCCAGTCGGGCAATCGCGTACGCCGCCGACGAAGCGAGCAGCACCGCCAGCGCCGTCGAGATCAGGCCGATGCCGATCGAGTTGCGCAGCGCCGACGTGAAGACGCTCTGGGTGAAGATGTCCCGGTAGTTGTCCAGTGTCCAGTGGTGCGGGATGAACGAGCCGTCCGTCGCCGACGCCGGTGTCTTGAGCGACAGCATGAGCAGCCAGAAGACCGGCACCAACGAGACGACGACCACGACGATGAACGCGAGTGACCATCCGGAGCGCTGCCTGGCCTTGACACTCATCAGTGCGCGTCCGCTGCCGGGTTGGCCGCTGCGCCGAACCCCTTGATGAACACGACCGCGATCAACCCGACGATCAGGAACAGCACGACCGAGACGGCCGAGCCGAGGCCGAGGTTGAGGCGCTCGAGCAGCGTGCTGTAGCTCAGCTGCGACAGTGACGCGCTGTTGTTGGCGCCCTGGCTGAAGATGTAGATCACGTCGAAGATCCGGAATGCGTCAAGCGTGCGGAACAGCAGCGCGACGAGGATCGCCGGCTTCATCAACGGCACCGTGATCTTGATGAACCGCTGCCAGGCGCTGGCGCCGTCGAGCTTGGCGGCCTCGAGCAGCTCGTCAGGCACCAGCGACAGCCCAGCCAGCAGCAACAGCGCCATATACGGCGTGTTCTTCCAGATCTCGGTCATGATGATCGCGACGTAGGTGCCGAACTGATGGCTGAGCGGATCGCCGCTCAGGCCGAGCAGCCGCGGGATCCAGCCGCCGTTGTCCAGCGACCAGGAGTACTGCCATGCGTACGCGGCAACGACCGCGACGATCGCATACGGGACGAGGGCTATTGACCGCAGCAGCCCGCGCGCGAAGATCACCCGGTGCATCGCGAGCGCGAGCAGCATCCCGAGCGCGAACTCGAAGCTGACGCTGACGACGGTGATCACGGCCGTGTGGATCAGGTCCATCCAGAACAGGTGGGCCTTGAACACGTAGCCGAAGTTGTCCAGGCCGATGAATGTGTTCTTGCCCGGCCGGTCGAGGCTGGCTCGCTGCAGCGACAGGATGATCGTGTCGATGATCGGATAGGCGGTGACCGCGATCATCACGATGGCGGCCGGCGCGACCAGGTAGAACGCCAGCTTGCGCTCGGCCTTCGTCCGGTCGCTCAGACGCGGCCGACGGCTGGGCGCAGGCGCCGCGGCAGGCTCGGCGATCGCTCCGCTGCTCATAACAGCGAGTCTCCCTTGAGGGCTGTCTCGATCTCGTTGGCCAATTTGCTCACGATGGTGTTCGGATCGATGGCTGAGGCGGGTTGGAGGGTGTCCTGGATCGCCAGCGTCACGTCCTGATACGCGGACGTCTGTGGGCGGATCCCGTAGTTCTCCAACTGGTTCTTGATCAGCTGGTGAAACGGATATGACTTCTCGAACGCGGGCTCGTCATAGATGCTCGCGAGCACCGGCGCCAGCCCGCCCTTGACTGCGTCAGTGACCTGGTTCTGCGGTCCGATCAGGCATTTGACCGCGTCGAACGCCAGCTGCGGGTGCGTGGAGTGGCTGGAGACGCCGAGGTTGTAGCCGCCGATCGAGACCTTCGGCGCCATCCCGGGGACGACCCCGGGGAACGGCGCGTACCCCATGTGCTTGAAGATGCTCGGAGCGGTCGACTGCGTCCCTGACCAGACGAACGGATAGTTGATCTCAAACGCGGCCTGGCCCGCGTCGAACACGTTGTTTCCAGGACCCTCCTCAGAGGTGTTCAGACCCGGATCCGCGGCCGGGGACGTCGCCAGACGCTTCATGATCTGCGCCGCGATCTTGGCCGACGGGCCGACGATCACCTTGTTGCCCGGACCGACGATCCCGCCGCCGGCGGAGTTGACGAGCGAGTTGAACCACACCACCAGGCCCTCGTACTTGGAGCCCTGCTCCTCGATGTAGTGTGGCTTGCCCTCCTTGGCCAGCTTGATCGAGTCGTTGATCATCTGGTCCCACGTCTTGGGTGGGTTCGGCACGAGGTCCTTGCGGTACCAGAGGAGCTCCGTGTTGGAGTTGATTGGCGCCGCCCACAGCCTGCCGTTGTAGGTCGCGGTCTTCAGCGGACCTGGGAGCACCCCTTTGGAGACGGCGGCTGCGTTGGCGCCCGTCCACGGACGGATCCAGCCAGCCGACGCGAACTCGGCTGTCCAGTCGACGTCCATCGCGAGGATGTCAATCGACGGGTCCCCGGCGGCGAGCCGCTGCACGAGCGTCTGGCGCTGCTGGTCCGATGCGTTGGACAGGAAGTTGATCGAGATCTTGTACTTCCCACCCGACGCGCTGGAGCACCCCGCAGCCGCCTTCGCGAACGAACCGGACGGCTCCGGGAACACGTACCAGTTGACTGTCACGGGCCCGTTGCCCGAGGATCCGCACGCGGCAAGAACGACCGCGGTCACCGCCACTCCCAACATCGCACCAAGATGGCGCACGACGTTCCCTTCCTCTCTCCTCGCCGATCCCAGTCTCCCGACCCGGGTTGACAGCGAGATTCATACCCTACCGTCGCGCCGACCTAACCGGGAGTTTTTTCTTCGCCGCACACGGCGCAGCGCTCCCAGTCGAACGGCTGGCTCAGAGTGCGCAGCTGGCGATCGTTGTGGTGCCAGCCCCGGTTGACATGACGGCCGATCACCAGCGCCGCGACCGCCCCCGCGCCCGCTGCCTTGAGCGCGGCCGCGGCGCTGCGCGCATTGGCGCCGGTCGTCCAGGTGTCGTCGATCAGCAGGATCGACCGCCCGGTCAGATCCGCGCGCGCGGCGTATTTCGCTTCGCTGAACCGGTGCGCATCCGCCGGCACCTCGGTACGTTCCAGCACCGGGGTGAAGCGTCCGCGCGCCGGCCCGACCAGCTCGCCCACGAGCTGTTGCAGGGGATGGGTGCGGGCTCGCTCGCGCCAGCTCGACGGAACCGTCGTCACGACCGCGAACGCGTTGGCGCCCACCCCGGCCGCCCGCGCCAGGCACGCCTCGTGAGCGGCGAGGTGCCGCCACAGAACCGCGGCCAACCCGAGCTCGAAGTGCCGCGCCGGCTCGCCCCACATCCGCTTGTAGCTCACCAACGCGTGATGCAACTGCTCGCCGGCAACGCTGTAGGAGATCGGCGCCACGGCGTCGAGCGGCGGCCCGCCGTGCGCGCACGAGTAGCACCGACCATCGTCGCCGACCAGGTCGAAGCACACCGGGCACACGGCCGGGCCGCGCCGAGGCCCGAGCATGAAGTTCCCGTACGGCGCGCTCAGCTCGGCCACCGTCGGCATGACGGCTACTCCACGAGGGCGTCCGTCGCATTGAGCCGCTCAATCGTGGCTGTGATCTCCTCGGGCGCGTCGACCACGTGAACGCCCGGCCGCGTGGCGAGCTCCTGCGCCCACGGCTGCGTCAGCACGGCGCGGGCCAGGAACACCGGCCGGCCATGCGCGAGCGCCCGGCGAGCCTGCACGCGTGCCCCGCTTCGCGCCGAGGCCTCCACCACGACCGTGCCGAGCGCTAGGCCGGACATCACCGCGTTGCGCATCGGGAAGGTCCGGCGCGACGGAGGCTCGTCGGGCCAGAATTGAGAGAGCACCGCGCCCTCCGCGGCGATCCGGCGCTGGAGCACGGCGTTCTGCGGCGGATAGCTGTGCCCGAGCCCGGTTCCGATCACGGCGACCGTGTGCCCGCCGGCGGCCAGCGCGGCGGTGTGCGCCGTCGTGTCCACCCCGGCAGCGAGACCCGAGACGACGACGTAGCCGCCGGCGACGAGGTGCTCGGCGACCCGCGCGGCGGCGGCGAGCCCGGCGCCGGACGCCCGCCGCGATCCGATGACGGCGACCGACCGAGCGTCCGCGTCCCTCAGCCTCCCGTCCACGAACAGGATCGGTGGGCGGTCATGGATTCGGCGCAGGTTCGCCGGATATTCGGCATCGAGGATGGTGAGCAGCTGGTGCCCGGCGTGCTGCCACGCGGCGATCTCGGCTTGCGCCCGCTCGATCGCCGGCTCCGGATCCTCCGGAAGCAGGCTGGCCTGACCGGACGATCCCTCGAGCTCGTCGTGGAGCAGCCGAACGGCGCTCCCCGCCTCCTGCAGCCGCTCGGAGTACTCGTGCGGCGGCCGACGTTCGAGACGCAGGAGTGCGACGAGCGCGGCGCTATCAGGCGCCGACGTCATCGCGCCGCCGGTCGCTCGTTCAGCTGCGAGGGTCGGCCGGCTTGTCAGCCGGCCGGGCCGTCTCGTATGCGAACTCGTGCTCGCCCGGCGACTCAGATGCGTCCGACGTGACGTCGTGCTCGGTGACGTCGTGCTCGGTGACGTCGTGCTCGACCGCGGCCTCGGCATCGGGTGCCTGGTGGCTGAACGCGTGGTCGCCGCCGACCGGCTCCGAGACCTGGTGCGCGAACTCGTGTGCGGCCGGCGCCGTCGCCGAGTCCGGGGTGATTTCCGGCTCCGCGTGGAGCGGCTCGTCAGCCGCGGGCACCTCGTCGTGGTGCTCGGGACGCTCCCCGTTGATCGCCGCCCGGAAGTCCCGGAGTCCGTTCCCCAACTGGCGCCCGACCTCGGGTAGCCGCTTGGGACCGAGAACGAGCAGCGCGACGACGAGCACGAACAGCAGGTGCGTGGGCTGCATGATGTCGCCGACCATCGGCTATCAAGGGTACTCGCTTCCGCTCCTGGCGACGTCAAACACCAAATCGAGCGGCGCGCAGGGCGCGCGTTGCTGGGCATGCCTCCAGCAGAGCACGTTCGGGCCGGCTTTTGGGAGCGAAGGCCCGAACTGGCACGCCCTTGTGACGTCCGTGACGGATCCGTGACAAATGGCGCCCGGAATGGCGGCTAACGGTGCCTGCGACGACGAACCGGTGAATGGCCGCCCACGGTGACCGATAGGCGGCCACTATTCGCCGGCGCATACGGGTAGTCGCCCATCGGCAACGAGGCGATCTGGAACCAGAACGAGCGCAGGACGCCCGGGTCCCCGGCTCCGAATGTGTAGGTGGTCGCAAAGCGGCCGTGTCCGCGGACATGCTCGCGAACGCCGTAGGTCGTCACCGCCGAGCCCTCGCCGATCCGCAACCGGACGAGTGCGCCTCCCGGCGGCAGATAGCCTTCTTTCAGCTGCCCGACGAGACGGACGGTGCCGCCCCAGGCGACCCGCCGCGGAGAGACGCTCAACAGCTTGACCTTGGCCGGCACGATGAGTGAGACCGGCGCCGAAACGACGCTCTCGATCGTCGGCGTGCCCGCGTAGCTCGCAACGATGATTCGCGAGGGGCCGGCGGGGAGCTGAGCGCTCCAGCCTCCGTTCGCCGCAGTGGTGCCCGTGCCGGTGACCTGGAAGTCACTCGGATCACTTGTCGGAGCGGTCATCACATCCACGGTCTGGCCTCCGAGGGCGACCCCCGTGGAGGTGCCCAGCCAGCCGTCAACGGTCGTTGCCTTCCCAAAGCCGACGACCCGCCGCGTGCCGTAGACGACGTGCGGCGTCAGCAGGACGCGCTCGACCTTCCGGCGGCGGACGCGAATCGACTTGCCGCCACGATGAACCGTGACCCAGACCGTCACGCGGCGACGAACGGTGCGCGCGCGGCAGCGGGTGATCTTGACGTGGGTGGTGTGTGCCGGATCGTGGACCCGCGTTCGCTGACCGTGCACCTTGACCGTGATCCAACGGGCCGGAATCCGCACGCGCTCCGACGTTCGATGGCACTGAAGCTTGTCGACGAGCTTCGAGAACGCGACCGCGGCGATCGCGGGGGTGCCAATCTTCGTCGCGAAGGTCTCGGTCGGTGAGACGCCGTGGTTGCCGTTCGCATCGACGGCGTTGTTCTCCGAGTAGCACGCGACCTGGTGCTCGCCGATCCCGCTGACCGGCACCTGAGCCGTGCTAGATGGGTACCACTGTTGAGGGCCACCATCCACCGAACACGAGATTCCGGCGACGCCCGACGACCCGGCGGTCGCAGTTGCGGTCACGTCTTGAGTGCCCGCCGTCGAGGGAGCGTCGGCCGGCCCGTTCAGCGACACCGTCGGCTGCTGGTTGTCGATGTCGATCGTCTTGGATACCGACGCCGGCACGCCTGCAGCGTCGGCCCCCCCGATCTGCAACGTGTCGGCACCACTGGGATAGCTGCTGGTGTCGACCGGGTCGGTGACCGCGGCGGCAGCACACTGATGCCACGTTGCCGAATTGACAGGCGACGAGCTCCCCGGCAGCGTTTGCCCGGCGAGTGACGCGGTGAGCGAGCACATGCCCGACGGCGAGTCGCCCGAGAACGCGAGCGTCCACCGGCCGCGGATCCAGCCAGTCGCCTGCCAAAAACCTGCCGGAGAGGTGAGTGTTGGTCCGGCGGTTTCGCCCACCGTAAGCAGGACCCCTGCAATGTCTATGTTCGCCCCGTATCCGTTGCAGCTCGGCTTGCCGCACACGAGGTTGATGCCGAGGTCGGGTGCGTTGATGTCTGAGAAGACGGCTGAGTGCTCGTTGGGGGTGATGTCTGACGTGGTGCTCCCCCAGTAGAAATCACCCCCGTAGGCACCTGCGCTTCCCGCGTTGACGCCGTAGCTCACCATCGACGGAATCCAGGCACTCCTGATAAACAGGCCCGCCGGAGCGACGGCCTGAACGATTGCGTTTTCGCCCTGGGAGAAATGACCCGTCGAGGGCCCCTGGAGTTCTAGTGAGCCAGGACACGATGCCGACGCCTCGATCCCGTAGCTCGAGCCAGGAGCGAACACAAAGTTCGCTGACGTTCCGCAGGCGCCTACGAGCTCGTCGGCCGGGGCGAGGGATGGCAGCATTCCTAGGCCGAGGGACACCATGAGCGCAAGCACCAGCGCTGCCAGCGCCAGCTCGGCTCTATTCCGCACTGCTACACGTGCGTGCATTCCTGTCACGTCGACTCAGGGCTGCGGACAGATGATGGCGACATTTACACCTTGCTCGGGCGCAGACAGAGTGACGTACGTCAACGCGTCGCTCTCGCCGCCGCCAGCGAGCACAGCGCTGGCCGATGAGCCACCCGGACTGAGGGTCGTCGTGGTCGCCACCGCGAAGCAGGAGCGCGGGATCGACTGGCTCCACTTGATCGTCCCGCCTTGGAGCGGTGAACTTGTCTGCCACAAAATCACCTTTGCCGCCGGCCGCGCTGAAGTGATCTGACCGTCCGCGTTGATCTGCGCATATGCACGCACGTATCCCGCGATCGAGCCACGGGCGAGCTTGATGGGCGTCACGGAGTGGTTCTTGAGCTGGGTCGTTCCGACGCTCCCTCGCGGGATGCGGACGGCGGCGTAGCCAGTCCCGCCAAGGGCGACGAATAGGGCGAGGTATGCGACTGCGTTGCTCTTGAGATGGCCGAGGACCTTGGTCATGTGGCTCGCTTTCATGAGTCGGGGGAGCTACCTGGTCCGAGTGATCCGTTCTGCCCAAACGGTGTCTGGCCGGTCGAAGTTGCGCTGCGAGCGACGTGTTGGCTCGTCGAGCCCGCACTCGTCGGCGACGCTGGCACGGTTGGAGGACTGGTGGGGCTCGACTGGGCCGACGTATCGGCTGGCGATGGGCTGACGGTCTTGGGCCGAGACGATGTCGCCGTCGAGCGGGTGACCCGGGTGCGCGTGTGCGAATGCCGTGCCGGCCGCGTCCGAGCGTGGTGCGCGGGCGTCCGGGCCGGGCTGCGGGACGGTTGGTGCTGCCGGCGCCTGGCAGTCAGCTCGGCATGTGCGAGCTCCCACGTCTGTGTGGCGCTCTGCGTTCCGAGCAGGCCGACCTCGGCGGCGAGCTGGCTCTGATTGGATGCCAGAGCGTGGCCGGGGTGACGAACGCTCGGCTGCTCGGTGGCGCCAATCGCGGCCAGGACGAGCAGGGCGACGACGGGCACCGCCAGGACGAGCCATCTGGCGGGCACGACCAGGCGGCGTGGCCACCAGGCGCGCGGGTGAGAGAGCCACCCCAGACGGCGCGCCGTTGTCACATCTGCCGACGCCGACGCGGTGCCGGTTGTGGGCCCCTGAACCACGCTGTGCAGCGCCGCCGAGTCCTCGCCCCAGAAGTCCTCGGCGGTCGGTGGGAGGCCGTCATCGCCGAATGGCGCAGCGGCGCCTGGGGCCGCGGGGCGGCCGATGGGCACGAGCTCCTCGCGCGGCCCGAGCCAGTCGCGTGGCAGCCGCACCACGTTCTCCTCGTTCCGAGTGCCCCCGCCAGCGTCTTCCGTTTGCCGATGGCCCGTTTCCACGGGTTTGCAGACCTTTCTTTGCCACCCGAAGGTGTTGCCGTCTCCCTGGGCCAGTAGTATACCGTCTGAATTGGTTCCAGTTCGTCTCAATTAGAAAACAGTCCAATGAGTCATACCAATCCCGATGAGACCTACCTGACCGTCGCCGAAGTTGCGGAAACGCTCAAGCTCAACCAGCAGACGGTTCGCAACTGGATCGATCAGGGGTCGCTGCCCGCGTTGCGGGTCGGCCGGCGGGTTCGGATCAAGCGGTCGGACTTCGAGCGGATCCTCGATCAGAGCTACCACGCCGGCGCGGCCGCGCCGGCTCGTCCCGCGGGCCCGAGCGCGGACGACTTCTGGGGTGGCGAGTCGGTCGGTCTGGCCGAGCCGGGCCCGGCCACGCGAGAGCAGGGAGGCGAATGAGCTTCAGCGACGATCTCGATCGACAGCGAGCCCACATCATGCGGGCGGTCCGTCACGCCAGCGACGACTGGGCCGAGGCCATGCGGGCCCACAAGCTCGCGCCGCCCGACGCGGGATTCGCCCAGCGCCTGCGCGCCCTCGCCGACGCGGCGGGCAACGAGCAGGTCGCGTGGGAGCACGCGCACGCCGCGGGCCTACTGTGGCGCCCGGTGCCCGGCGCGGAGAACGCCGCGCCGCCCTATGAGCTGCGGCCCGGGACGGGTCGGCGCGGACCCGCGCCGCTGTGGGAGCGGTTCGACGGGGCGGTGCGGACGCTGAACCATGCCATCACCGGCTCGAGCTCGGCCGCGGTCGCCGATGCGTTCGGCGAGTTCTCGGAGGCGGCGGGCGCGCTCGCGGATGCTCTCGGCTCCGCGGCGGACACGACCCGGGCACAAGCACACGGGCGGGCGCAACCCCAGCCACCGCAAGCCCAGCGCACGCGGGCCCGCGGGGCGGCCTGATCAGCCGTCCGTGCTCATGCGGTGCCTGTACGTCGACATGGACGGAACCCTGCTGGGCCCGAACGCCTCGCTGCTGACGGGGGCCGACGGAGGCTTCAGCACCCTGGGCGTGCGGGCGCTGGAGGCCTGCGCTCGGGCGGGGGCCGAGGTGGTGATCTACTCGGGGCGTCGCCAGGGGAGCGTGTTCGACGCCGCCCGCCTGATCGGGTCCTCGGCGTACATCTTCGAGCTCGGCTGCGGACTCGTGGTGGACGACGAGCTCGAGTGGCTCACCGACGGCCTCGTGCCGACCGAGGAGGGCGGCTCGATCTACGACCAGATCGAGGCCAGCGGTGCCCCGGCGGTGCTGCTCGACCGGTTCGCCGGGACGCTCGAGTACCACACGCCGTGGTCGATCGGTCGCGAAGTGTCGCATCTGTTCCGCGGCACGGTCGACCTCGACGAGGTCGCTTCGGTGCTGGAGACCGCCGGCCTGGACTGGCTGCGGCTGGTCGACAATGGCGTCATTCTTGCCGCCTCGGAGCAGATGACCGGCCTGCCGGTTATCCACGCCTACCACCTGATCCCGGCCGGCGCATCGAAGGCGCGCGGCGTCGCCCGGCACATGCAGGCCCGCGGCTACGCGCCCGCGGACTGCATCGCCGCCGGCGACTCGCGTGAGGACATGGAGGCGGCGTCGGTCGTCGGCGCCTTCTGGCTCGTCGCCAACGCATTGCAGCGTGACCTCACGCTGGAGAGCGAGGTCGCCGGCCGCGCCGGCGTGCGGATCGCATCCGAGAGCTACGGCGCCGGCGTCTACGAGGCGGTCGTTACGACATTGGCTGAGCGCGGTCAGCGCTGAGGGTTGACGGTCGCCGGAACCCGCCAGTTACAAGGTCGCGGGCCCTTACTCAGTCGTGGGCTCTGACGCCGACCAGCTTCCGCTCCGGCTCGTCCCCCACGGGCTGCCGGCTTGCACGCCGATCACCGCCGCGGCGCGTGTGCCCAACACACCGATCGGCATGGTCGGCATCGCCAACGGCCCAGCCGAGCCGTTCGATGAACTGTGTCGCGAAATGCTGTGAGTCAAAATCGCTGACGCTCACGCGCTCCCGGAACATGATCGGCGGCTCTCCATCCTCTGCCGGCCTATCGGCGATCACGATGATCTGCGGCATGCTTCCCTCCCGTCGACATCGGTCGTCCTTCAGGTTGACAGCCCGGGCTTCAGCCGCAGTAAACATCTCGTAGCCCGACGCATTCTTTGCGTCCGCTCGCGGTGCTCGGCGCGGGCGCCGCCCGGCCGCCGACGCGAGCACCGCACGGCTGCCGACGCGGGTATTGGGCACTTCCCGCAACGAGCGCCCGACCCGCAATCGGCGCCGAGCCGGCCGCCATACTCAGCACGGAGCCATGTCGACGACACACGAGACCGCACCCTGGGATGCCCTGCTCGCGGCGGGTCGCACCGATGACCGGCTCGTTCACGACGATCTCTACGAGGGCCGTGCGCCGCGCTTGGTCTCGATCCCGGACGAGCTGAGCTGGAAGGTCACCGAAGCGCTCGGGCACGCCGGCATCGAGCATCTCTACTCCCACCAGGCCGAGGCGCTGCACCAGGCGTTTGACGGACCGACCATCGTCACCACGGGAACCGCCTCGGGCAAGTCGCTGTGCTTTCAGCTCCCGACGCTCGAGGTGCTGACCAGCGACCCGGCCGCTCGGGCGCTGTACCTGTATCCCACCAAGGCGCTGGCCCAGGACCAGGCCCGCTCGCTACGTCGCTTCGGCCTCGACAAGGCGATCCGCCCTGCCATCTACGACGGTGACACCCCTCGTCACGAGCGGGCCGCGATCCGGAAGCGCAGCAACCTGATCATCACCAATCCGGACATGCTGCACGTCGGGATCCTGCCCCACCACGCCGCGTGGGGGGACCTGTTCGCCAACCTCGCGTTCGTCGTCGTGGACGAGGCTCACGTCTACCGCGGCGTGTTCGGCTCCCACGTCGGCAACGTGCTGCGCCGGCTGCGCCGGGCGGCGGCGATCCACGGCAGCGAGCCGCGGTTCCTGATGACGAGCGCCACCATCGCGAACCCCGTCGCGCTCGCGGAGGGCCTCACCGGCCTGGCGCCGTTTCACCTGGTGGAGCAGGACGGCGCTCCGCGGGCCCAGCGCCGAGTGGCCATGTGGAATCCACCGCTGCTCGACGAGCAGCTCGGAGTGCGGGCCTCGGCGCTCTACGAAGCCGCCGAGGTGTTCTCCGAGCTCGTCTCCAGCGGGGCGCGGACGATCTGCTTCATGAAGTCGCGCAAGGGCGTCGAGCTCATCCTCAAGCACGCCGTCGATCGACTCCCCGCCGAGTTGGGCGAGCGCATCGCCCCATACCGGGCGGGCTATACGTCGGCTCAGCGCCACGAGATCGAGCGGCGGCTGACCGAGGGCGAGCTGCTCGGCGTCGTTGCCACCGACGCGCTCGAGCTCGGCATCGACATCGGCGAGCTCGACGCCGCGATCTGCGTCACCTTTCCGGGCACCGTCGCCAGCCTGCGGCAGATGTGGGGCCGGGCGGGCCGGCGTGGGCGCGGACTGGCGGTCTACATCGCCGGCGAGGATGCACTCGATCAGTTCTTCTGCCGCCACCCCCAAGACTTCCTGCAGCGGCCGGTCGAGGCCGCCATCCTCGACCCCGACAGCCCGGAGATCTACGGCGAGCACCTGTTGTG
>DATCFW010000281.1:0-5012 GCA_036509295.1 Solirubrobacteraceae bacterium
AGCCGGGTCACCACCGAGCACTCGCACCCGTTCTCCACCGGCCTGGATCTGTGCCTCGTGCACAACGGGTCGCTGTCAAACCACAACCGGTTGCGCCGGGCGTTGCGGCGCGAGGGGATCCGGATCCAGACCGACAACGACTCAGAGGTGGCGGCGGGCTACCTCACCTGGCGGTTGCGTCAGGGCGCGACGCTCGAGCAGGCGCTCGAGGGCTGCCTCGACGACCTCGACGGGTTCTACACGTTCGCCGTCGGCACCGCCGATGGATTCGCGGTGCTCCGCGACCCGATCGCGTGCAAGCCCGCGGTGATGGCCGAAACCGACGAGTGGGTGGCGATGGCGTCCGAGTACCGGGCGATCGCCGTGCTCCCTGGCGCCGAGGATGCCGTCACGTGGGAGCCCGAGCCCGGTCGGGTGTACAGCTGGGGCAGGGCGCTGGTGGCGTGATGGCGACCCCGCAGGCCACGCCGGAGACGGCGCTTGCGTTCGACCTGCGCGTCGACAGCGTCCGCGAGCTCAATCGGGCCCTCCATGCCCGGGACGACCCCACGCCGGGCCGGCGGGTGCGCGTCGCCAATCCGGACGGCCGGCACAGCATCGCCGTCGGTCTCGACGCCCCCGACGACGTCGAGATCGACGGGCACGTCGGCTACTACTGCGCCGGCATGAACCAGCTGGCCACCGTCCGCGTGCGCGGCAATTGCGGCGTCGGGGTGGCTGAGAACATGATGTCCGGCGCGGTGATCGTCGAGGGCTCGGCGAGCCAGGCGGCGGGCGCCACCGCTCGCGGCGGCCTGCTCGTCATCCACGGGGACGCGTCGGCGCGGTGCGGCATCTCGCTCAAGGGCGCCGACGTCGTCGTGCGCGGCTCGATCGGCCACATGGGCGCGTTCATGGCCCAGAAGGGGTCGCTGGTCGTGTGCGGCGACGCCGGCGAGGCGCTCGGGGACTCCATCTACGAGGCGCGGGTGTACGTCCGGGGCACGGTCGCGGGGCTCGGGGCGGACTGCGTGGCGAAGGAGATGCGCGACGAGCACCTCACCCAGCTGCGCGGCCTGCTCGCGGCCGCTGAGATCGACGCCGATCCGGGCCAGTTCAGGCGGTACGGGTCGGCGCGGCAGCTGTACACGTTCCACGTCGACAACGTTGCGGTGTACTGATGGCCACCGAGACACGCGCGAGCGGCTGGCATCCTGGCCTGCGCGAGTCGGCCACGTTTGATCGGGACGCGATCGCGGAGATCCAGCGCGCCGCCCGCGAGGGCATCTACGACATCCGCGGCTTCGGCGCCAAGCGACGCGTTCCGCACTTCGATGACCTGCTGTTCCTCGGGGCGAGCGTCTCGCGCTATCCGCTCGAGGGGTACCGCGAGCGGTGTGCGACCAATGTCACGATCGGCACCCGGTTCGCGTCGGAGCCGATCCAGCTCGACATCCCGATCACGATCGCCGGGATGAGCTTCGGGGCGCTGTCGGGCAACGCCAAGGAGGCGCTCGGCCGCGGGGCCAGCGAGGTGGGGACGTCCACCACCACCGGTGACGGCGGCATGACCCCGGAGGAGCGCGAGCACTCGACTCGTCTGGTCTATCAACTGCTTCCGTCGCGCTACGGGATGAACCCCGATGACCTGCGCCGGGCCGATGCGATTGAGGTCGTGATCGGCCAGGGCGCCAAACCGGGGGGCGGCGGGATGCTCCTGGGGCACAAGATCTCTGACCGCGTTGCCGAGATGCGGGATCTGCCGCCGGGGATCGACCAGCGCAGCGCCTGCCGCCACCCTGACTGGACCGGCCCCGACGATCTGGAGATCAAGATTGAGGAGCTGCGCGAGATCACCGACTGGCGGATCCCGATCTACGTCAAGGTGGGCGCGTCCCGGACCTACTTCGACGTCGCGCTCGCGGTCAAGGCCGGTGCCGACGCGATCGTGCTCGACGGCATGCAGGGCGGGACCGCCGCCACCCAGGAGGTGTTCATCGAGCACGTCGGGATCCCGATCCTGGCGGCGATCCCGCAGGCGGTCGAGTCGCTGGTGGAGCTCGATATGCACCGCAAGGTTCAGCTGATCGTGTCGGGCGGCATCCGCACGGGGGCGGACGTGGCCAAGGCGCTCGCGCTCGGCGCCGACGCCGTGTCGATCGGCGTCGCCGCGCTCATCGCGCTCGGTGACAACGCCCCCGAGCACGACGGGCAGTACGCGGAGATCGGCTCCGCCGCCGGCTATTACGACGACTGGCAGGCGGGCCGCGACCCGGCGGGGATCTCCACCCAGGAGCCCGAGCTGGCCGCCCGGCTCGATCCGGTGCTCGGCGGCCGGCGGCTGGCCAACTACCTGCGCACCCTCACCCTCGAGACCCAGACGCTGGCGCGGGCCTGTGGCAAGTCCCACGTGCACAACCTCGAGCCCGAGGATCTCGTCGCGCTGACGATCGAGGCGTCGGCGATGGCCCGCGTGCCGCTGGCCGGAACGAGCTGGATACCCGGCCTGACCGGCCCCGGCTAGACCTCCACCTCGCGCCCGTCCTCGGGCGGGCCGGACCAGATCGTGTGGAACGCGCCGTCGCGGTCGACGCGTCGGTACGTGTGGGCGCCGAACAGGTCGCGCAGGCCCTGGATGAGGCTCGCCGGGCCGCGGGCGCGGCGGTAGCCGTCGTAGTACGCGAGCGATGAGGAGAACGCCGGGGTCGGGATGCCGAGCTCGGCCGCCCGGCTGACGACGCGCCGCCACGGATCCTGGGCCTCCCGGAGCGCGTCGGAGAAGAAGTCGGCGAGCATCAGGTTGGCCAACGACGGCTCGGCGTCGTAGGCCTCGCGGATCCGGTCCAGGAAGCGGGCGCGAATGATGCAGCCGCCGCGCCAGATCGTCGCCATCGAGCCGAGATCGATCTTCCAGCCCTCGACGTCGGCGGCGGCCGCCATCTGGGCGAAGCCCTGCGCGTAGCTGACGATCTTCGATGCGTACAGCGCGTGCTCGAGGTCGTCGGCGAGCGAGTCATCGGCGGATCCCGCGCCGCCGCCCCGCGCGGTCGGTCCGGCGAGCACATCCGCGGCGTGGACGCGCTGGTCCTTGAGCGCGCTCAGCGCTCGCGCGAACACCGCCTCGGTGATCCCGGTGAGCGGCACGCCGAGCTCCAGCGCGTCCTGGGCGGTCCAGCGCCCGGTGCCCTTCTGCTCGGCGGCGTCGAGGATGACGTCAACCAGCGGCTGGCCGGTGGCGGCGTCGGTCCGGGCCAGGACCCGGGCCGAGATCTCGATCAGGAACGACTCCAGCTCGGACTCGTTCCAGCGCCTGAACCGCTCGGCGATCTGCGGCACCTCCCAGCCGACGCCGTTGCGCAGCAGGTCATAGCTCTCGGCGATGAGTTGCATGTCGGCGTACTCAATGCCGTTGTGGACCATCTTCACGTAGTGCCCTGCGCCGTCGGCACCGACGTACGTGCAGCACGGCGTGCCGTCGACGTTGGCAGCGATCGCCTCGAAGATCGGCTTCACCGACTCGTCGTAGGGCTCGCGGTCCCCGCCGGGCATGATGCTCGGCCCTTTCAGCGCGCCCTCCTCGCCGCCGGAGACCCCGACGCCGAGGAAGTGGATCCCTTGATCGCCGAGCTTGGCGTGGCGGCGCTGGGTGTCGCGATAGTTGGCGTTGCCGCCGTCGATGACGACATCGCCGCGGTCCAGGTGCGGTGTGATCTCGTCGATCACCGCGTCCGTCGCCGGGCCGGCCTGGACCATGCTCATCAGCACGCGCGGCCGGGCGAGCGCGCCCACCCAGTCGGCCACCGACTCGTGACCGGTGATCGGCCCCTCGGAGCCGTGCTCATCGACGAACGTCTGCATCCGGCTGGTGGTGCGGTTGTGGACGGCGACGGGGATGTCGTGGTGGGCGACGTTGCGCGCCAGGTTCGCGCCCATCGTCGCCAGGCCGGTGAGGCCGAAGTGCGGATCGGATGAGGAGCTCATGGGTTCAACCTAGTACGCCTGGGCTCAACCGGTACGCCTGCCCGACCGGGTCCGGGCGACGAACGCGCTGCCGGCCAGCAGCATCAGCACGCCGTACACGCCCGGTACCGCGGCGGCGCGATTTCCGAACGCCTGCGAGGCCAGCGCGGCGGCGACCGCGAAGTCGCGCATGGCGATCGCCAGCGCCCCGGGGATGGCCGTGTCCACGCCACCGCCGGCGACGGCGCGCCGCCGCCACAGCTCGCCCAGTCCGGCCGATACAGCGAGGAACAGTGCGCTGGCGAGGACCGCCGCCGCGAGCCCGTGGACCCCCCGGGTGCCGCTCAGCGCGGCATACACGAGTGCCGCCACCGCGAGTGCGCCGACGCCCTCGCGCTCGCCGTCGAGCGCCGCCAGGCGCCGCCCCGCCGGCGGGACGCTGCGGATCACCACCCCGGCGGCGAGCGGCACGATCACGACGAGCGCGAAGCGAACGAGCAGGTGGCCGGGACTGCCGTGGCCGGAGTGGCCGGCCAGGGCGCCGATCGCCACCGGGCCGAGCAGCGCCGCCAGCACGAGCGACCCGGCCACCGCCCCGACGGCGATTGTCGCATCGGCCCCGGCGAGCGCCGTCAGGCCGACCGCGGCCACCTCCGAGCTCGACAGCCCCACGGCCAGCAACCCGTCACGGACGTCGGGGCCGAACGGGCGCCCGAGCGTCCAGGCGACCGCCGTCAGCACGATCAACGGCACCACCGAGAGGACCGCCACGGTTCGCGCGTGCCGGCGCAGGCCGGCCAGCTCAGACCACGGGATGCCGAGCGCGGTGGCGAGCACGAGCACCGCCAGCAGCGCGTCGGACCGGCGGGCCACTCCCGTGGACGGAACGATGATCGCCAGCGCCGCGGCGACCAGCGCGAGCGGCGTGAGCGCCCGCGGCGCGGCGGCGAGCAGCCTCACGCCGTGATCTCAGAGAGGTGGATTGGGGGTGAGTAGGGTCAAGGGCATGAACTTCCGCACGCTAGGTACCACAGGAACGAAGGTGAGCCCGCTCTGCCTCGGGGCGATGATGT
>DATCFW010000282.1:0-2460 GCA_036509295.1 Solirubrobacteraceae bacterium
TGAGCGCGACACACACGTACGAGACATCTAGGAGGCGCCCTTCCCGATCTTTCGAAACAGCGGATCACCTCAGACTGCATCCGCCGATGTAGACAAAATGCGCCTGCGGCCGATTCGGCTTACGACGCAACCCGGTTTCGACTTGATATGCCCGATCAAATCACCTTTATGGGAAAAATCCCATAAAGGCGATCATGGGAACTAACTCGGATTCCCAAACTGGGTTCGTTTCGCGCTGATCGGTGAGCCTGGCGTGGGAATCGCCCGTGGATTGTGGGGTTTGATCCGACCCCGGTCGATAAACAGGTGTGGTTGCGCTGTACGCGATGGTCGCTAGTCTGAAGTTGTGCTGGTCGCGGTAATGGGGTTGGGAGGTAATTGCGCGCTGAAAGGCTAGGCTTGCGGGCTCTGACGCTCGGATCTGGCGTTGTCACGTCCGGCGAGGACTTTATGGTTACGGGCTGTGGGTTCAGCGAAGCGCACCAGTTCTGGTGGTCGAGCCGGTCGTCGGCGAGAGCGGGCCGGGTTCTTCACGGCCCCGGAGGACGTGGCGCACCGCAGCTACGAGGCGCTGCGCGCGTACTTCGTCGAGGGCGCCACCGCCGAGCAGGTCGCCGCACGGTTCGGTTACGCACCATCGACGGTGGTCGCGATGGTCCGCGACTTCGCCCCGGAGGCGGGCGCGTTCTTCATCGAGCGACGACCCGGCCCGCGGGTCGCGCCGTCGAAGGTCGCGGCGCGCGATGAGGTGCTGCGCCTGCGGGCGGCGGGCCGCTCGGTCACCGAGATCACCCAAGCGCTCGCGTTGACCGACACGCCGCTGAATCGCACCGGGGTGTGGGAGGTGTTGGTCGCTGAGGGCTACGAGCGTTTGGGGCCGCGGGCGCCGGGGGAGCGCGGCCCACCGACACGCGATCACCCACCGCGCGTGCGAGTGATCGGCTGGCCCGAGCAGCCCGTGCGTGTGAACAGTGACTACGCCGGCGTCCTGCTGCTGCTCCCCGCGCTGGTCGCACTCGATCTCCCCGGCGCGGTCGCTGGCGCGGGGTTCCCCGGCACACGCGAGGTTTCCGCGCTGTCCTCGGTGCTGTCCCTGCTCGCGCTCAAATCGATCGGACGCCGCCGTGTCAGTCATGTCGATGATGTCTGCACTGACCCGGCACTTGCGACGTTCGCCGGGCTCGAGAGCCTGCCGAAGGCCAGCTCGTTGGGGAGCTACAGCTACCGCCTCACCCGCGCCCACGACGAGAAGCTGCTGGCCGGGCTCGCCCGGTCGATGACCCAGACGGGGCAGACCCGCGGCGCTGATTTCGACCTGGACTTCCACGCGATCATGCACTTCGGCGACGACGTCGCGCTGGAGAACCACTACGTTCCGCGTCGCTCACAGCGGACCGAGGCGGTCCTGTCGTTCTTCGTGCAGGACTCAGAGACCCGCAACCTGCTCTACGCCAACGCGACCTGCACCAAGGCCGAGCAGGCCGGGCAGGTGATCGCGTTCGCCAACCATTGGCAGGACGCGACCGGTCACCCACCCGCGCTTTTGGTGTTCGACTCCAAAGTCACCACCGGCGCCGGCCTCGCCGAACTCAACGCCGCCGGACTGCGGTTCATCACCCTCCGTGCCCGCAACGCGAAACTCACCAACGCCCTGGAGGCGCTCCCTGACAGTGCGTGGACGCAGATCACTCTCGACCGGCGCGGCGCGCACAACAAGCCACAGGTCCATGAGCAGGACGTCACCGTCCGCGGCTGCACGGTCCCGTTACGTCAGATCGCGGTCCGCGGACTCGGTCACGACCATCCGACACTGATCCTCACCAACGATCGCCAGAGCACACCCAAGGCGATCGTTGGCCGATACGCGAAACGGATGCGGATCGAGCAACGCCTCGCTGAGCAGATCCGCAGCTTCCACCTCGACTCGCTCTCCTCAGCGGTCGCGCTCAACGTCGATCTCGACACCACCCTCACCGTCTGGGCCGCCGCCGCCTACGACCACCTCCGCCAACGCCTCCCCGGCTACGAACAGATGACCCCAGACACGATCTGGCGCCGATTCATCAGCACCAGCGGCCAGATCACGATCGCACCCGACCACATCACCTGCCGCCTCAACAGCCGCACCTACAGCCCGATCATGCGCAGCGCCGACCTCCCACCCATCGAGATCCCCTGGTGGGACGGGCGCCAGATCCGCTTCCAGTTCGCCTGAGCACCCAACCAGGTGCCGATTCGCTGTTTGGAAATCCGAGCTAACCGCCGGGCTCGCTCAAGCTCCACGTCTGGTCTATGTCCGCTCGCCGCTCAGGATTACAGAGGCTTCCAAAGCATGATGCCGCTCGTCGCCGGCTTCCCCTTCCTCGCCGTTCCGGCACTCTTGCCCACGCAGTTGCTTCCGGTGCTGAGCGGCAATCACCGATGCCAGCAGAGCAGCGTCGTGTCGCGGGGCCACACTGC
>DATCFW010000283.1:0-8377 GCA_036509295.1 Solirubrobacteraceae bacterium
CGCCCCTGCGGGGAGGCGGTGGTGCTCTGCGGCGACCGCGTGCTGCTGCTGCGGCGGGCGATGGAGCCAGATCTCGGGGCCTGGGACATCCCCGGCGGCTTCTGCGAGGCCGGCGAGCACCCGATGCACGCCGCCGAGCGCGAGCTGGCCGAGGAGGCCGGGCTGGCCGGTCGGGCGTCCGCCTACGTCGGCACCTGGATGGACGTCTACGACCTGCCCGAAGCCGACGGCACCCCGATCCACACCGCGATCAGCGTGTACATCGTCGCGCTGGACGATCCGGCCGCCGAACCGCGCTCCGAGCCCGAGGAGGTATCGGACGCCGGGTGGTTCGCCCTCACCGAACTGCCGGACAACCTCGCCTTCCCCACCGAATTTTTCAAACGGGACACTAGGACGTGTACAGCGCGATCTCGTTCACGTCGACCTGGGCGTGGTTCCCCAAGCTGGTGATCCACACGAGGTAGTAGCGGTAGCGCACGCCGGCCGTGTGCAGGGGGATCGTCTCGGTGGCGCCCACCGACGGCGCGGCGCCGACGGCCACCCAGCCGCCGGGCCCGGTGTCAAACGCGTCGGGGTTGGGCGTCGAGCGGCGGGCGTAGATCGTGACCCGGTAACCGGGCGTGTCGGTGTCGATGATCATGTTCCCCACGGCCACGCCCGGCTTGGCGTCCACGTAGATCCCGACCCCGGGCTTGCCGAGCGTGTCGTTGTCATAGCTCTCGGTCGTCCAGGCGGTGTTGCGGTTGCCGTCGATCGCCAACGGGTCCTGGCTCGGGTGCTGGTTCTTGGGCCCGCTGAGCGCGTCCGGGTTGTAGTCCGTCGCGCACGAGTCACACAGGGAGATCGGGTGCGGGGTGGCCTTGGGCGCCGGCTGTGGCAGGGTCCCGGTGCCGTGGTGGGTGCGTCCGGCGAGGTACAGGATGCCGCCCACGATCACCGCCGCCAGCGCCAGGGCGAGCCCGGTCACCAGCAGCGGCTGGCGCAGCCGCAGCGGAACCCGTCGTCGCGTCCGTGACGGCAACGTGCGCAGCACGGTCGTGACCTCGCCGGTGGCGCTGCCCGAGCGGGCCGTCTCGATCGCCAGCACGTCCTCGAGGTCGGCGATCAGCTCGGCATCGTCGGCGTAGCGCTCGTCGACGCGCTTGGCCGTCGCCGTCTCCAGCACGCCGGCCAGCGCCGCGGACACCTCGGGGCGCTTGAGCTGGACGTCGGGGATCGTCTCCCGGACGTGCTTCATCGCCACCGCCACCTGGTTCTCCCCCTTGAACGGGACCTCGCCGGTGAGCATCTCGTACAGCACGACCCCGAGCGAGTACAGATCGGACTGTCCGGTCACGTGCTGGCCGAGCGCCTGCTCGGGGGAGACGTAGTCGGTCGTTCCCAGCACGCGGCCGTCGGCCGTGAGCCCGTCCTCCTCGAGCGTCCGGGCGATGCCGAAGTCCGTCACCTTGGCTGAGCCCTCGTGGTCGATGAGCACGTTCTGGGGCTTGACGTCCCGGTGGACGATGTGGCGGGCGTGGGCGGCGCCGAGGGCACGGGCGATCTCGATGGCGTAGGCGACCGCCTCGGTGATGGGAAGCCGTCCCATCCGCCGGATCCGTTCCTTGAGCGTCTCCCCCTCGACGTACTCGAGCACGATGTAGGGCCGGCTGTCATCCTCGCCGGCGTCGATCACGCCGACGATGTGCGGATGCGACAGCTGCGCCACCGCGCGGGCCTCGCGCCGGAACCGCTCCAGCTGGTCGGAATCGGAGGCGACCTCGCGGTTCATCAGCTTGACCGCCACCTGGCGCTCGAGCGTCTCGTCGAGCGCGCGGTAGACCGTCGACATGCCGCCGGCAGCGATCCGCGCCTCGAGCCGGTAACGGCCGTTGAGAGTGGTGCCCAGAAGGGTGCTCATCAGTGGGTTTCCGTGTCAGCCACCAGACGTGCGTATTTTGCGGCACGCGCCGCGCGAGCGCGCGGATGGGCGAGGCCGACCAGATGAGAGTCTTCTCAGACGGCCCGGATGCGGCCCGACTCGCCTTCGATCCCGACGCTCGGGACCGAGACGACCCCACCCCGCCCATCGCAGCGCCCGATCACGGCGGTACCGGGGTGGCGGGATTCCAGCAGCGCCACGGCGCGGGTGGCGTCGGCTGCGGGGACGACGGCGACGAACCCGCAACCCATGTTGAAGACCTCCCACATCTCGGCCGCCGGCACGTCCCCCAGCCCGGCGATCAGCCCGAACACCGGCAGCACCGGCAGCGGCGCGGTGACCGCGAAGCCGATGTTCTCGCCGAGGCGCAGGAGGTTGAGCAGGCCGCCGCCGGTGATGTGGGCGAGGCCGTGGACGTCGATGTCGGAGCGCAGCAGTTCGAGGATCGCCCGCACGTAGATCACCGTCGGCTCCAGCAGCACGTCGGCAACGCTCTGGCCGTGCAGCGCCGCCGGCCGGTCCTCGAGGGCCAGGCCGCCGTCGTCGAGCAGGACCCGGCGGGCCAGCGTCAGCCCGTTGGAGTGGACCCCCGAGGCCGGCAGGCCGATCAGGGCATCCCCCGGAGCACACGCCTTGCCATCGACGATCGCGTCGAGCGCGACCGTGCCGAACGCCGACCCGACGAGATCGAACCCGTACGGAGACGGATGTCCGCGGATCACCTCGGGCAGCTGGCACACCTCGCCGCCGGGGATCTCGACGCCGGCGTCCTGAGCGCCGATCCGCAGGCCGTCAGCGATCTCGGCGAGCATCTCCGGCTCGGCTGACTCGACGGCCAGGTAGTCGAGCAGGGCCAGCGGCTCGGCGCCGACGCAGATGAGATCGTTGACGTTCATCGCCACGCAGTCGATCCCGATCGTCGAGAAGCGCTGGGTCTGTTCGGCGACGATCAGCTTGGAGCCGACGCTGTCGGTGGCCAGGGCGATCCCCAGCCCCGGCGCGATGCGCAGCACGCTGGCGTAGTGGCCCGGCAGCGGTACCGCGAGGCGCTCGCGGCCGGTCTCGATCCGGCTGAGGACCGAAACGAGCGCCGCCACCCCTCGGTCCGCCTGGCGGACGTCGACACCGGCGGCGGTGTATGCGTCGGTGGCGTCGTCGGTGGCCTGCGCGTCGGGGGCGTCGCTCACCGGGCCATTGTCGCCCATGGTGCGGATCAGTTGCGGCCGCGGAACCGCCGCCGCAGGACGACCGCGGCCAGGGCGATCCGGTAGGCGGCGTACGGCACCAGCGAGCGGTCGCGCTCCACCTGGCGGATGAGCCAGGTCGAGCCCAGCGTCGAGGCGAACGACGCCGCCACGCCGGCGGCGATCGGGACGGCGCTGGCCGGTGGCAGCCCGCGCCGGGTGAGGCGGACCGTCTTGAGCAGCGTCGCGCCGGCGATGACCGGCAGCGCCACGTGGCGCGAGAGCCGGTTGGCGTCCTCGCGGTTGAACCGCCGCAGCCGGGCGGCGGCGAGCGTGGCGCCGTTGCGCGAGACGCCGGGGACCAGGGCGCACGCCTGGGCGACGCCGAGCAGCAGGGCGTCGACCGCGCCGGCGTCCTGGGACCGGCGATCCTGGGGCGCGCGGTCCGCCCACGCCATCGCCAGCGATCCGCAGATGAGCCCGAGCGCGATCGTGGCCGGCGTCCCCAGATGGCGCTCGATCGGGCGCTCGAGGACGAACCCGACCACCGCCGGCGGCACGAACGACAGGATCACCAGCTCGGCCAGCCGCGGGTTCATCTCCCGCACGGCGTCCTGCACCTCCGGGCGCAGCGTGATCAGCAGCGCGGCCGCGGTGCCGGCGTGGACTGCCACCTCGAATGCCTTGCGCAGCTCCGGGTCCACGCGCGCGTAGTCCCAGCCCAGGAGCCACGGGATGACCGCGATGTGGCCCGACGAGGAGATCGGCAACAGCTCCGCCGGCCCGTGCAGCGCTCCGAGCAGCAGCGCCTGGCCGATGGCCAGATCCTGCGTCGGCTGACCCCCGGCCGCGGCCGGCTCAGCCTGAATCGGGCCGGGCTCAGTGGATCCAGGCTCAGTCGGGGACGACATCCGCCGCCGACCCCTCGCCGGCGCGGGGCGGCCGCCGGCGATTCCAGCGGACGATCGCGTAGACGATGGCCGCCACCAGGACTAGCGCGCCCACGTAGTCGACGTACTCCAGATGGTGGCGCCACGTCTGCCACTGACTGCCGACCTCGCGGCCGAGGACCCCGAGCGCGCCGATCCAGATGATCGAGCCCAGCGTCGCCAGCACGAGGAAGCGCCAGTAGGCCATCCGGGCCACGCCGGCGGCGTACGGGAACGCGGCGCGGACGAACGGCAGCATCCGGGAGACGAAGATGACCGACGTGCCCCACCGTTGAAACCAGCGGTGCGCGCGGTCCAGGCCGCTCGCGTTCACGTGCAGCTTGGAGCCTTCGCGCTCGAGCAGCTCGCGGCTGCCGAAGTAGCCGATCGCATACGCGATCGACGCTCCGGCGACGTCGCCGACCACGCCGGCGACGATGATCCCCGGCAGGGTCAGGTTGCCCTTGAACACGTCGAAGCCGGCGAACAGCATCGTCGGCTCGGTTCCGGGGACGCCGACGACGCTCGTCATCAGGGTCAGGAGCGCCACGCCGGCCAGCCCGAGATCGGCGATGAGGTTGGTCGCGAAGGTGACCAGCGGGCCGGTCAGCGATGCCAGGAGCAGCGGCACAGCGGACTAGCGTAGCGGGGCTTCGTGAGCCGACGGTGAGCTACGAATCGGTAGGGTGAGGCGATGGCTGTTCCCCTGTTCGACACGGCCACCCCGCTGCAGTCCGTGCGTCCCGCGATCCTCGAGCGCCTCGCCCACGTGGTGGCCGGCGGCCAGTTCGTGCTGGGGCCGGAGGTGAACGCGTTCGAGCGGGAGTTCGCCGATTACCTCGGCGTCCGACACGTCATCGGCGTGGGTAACGGCACGGACGCGATCACCATCGCCCTGCGCGCACTCGGCGTCGGACCCGGCGACGACGTGGTCGTTCCGTCCTTCACCTTCTACGCCAGCGCCGAGGCGGTGGTCAACGCCGGCGCCCGGCCGGTGTTCTGCGATGTGGACCTCGGCACGCGCAACGTCACCGTCGACACCGTTCGCGCGGCGATGACCCCGGCCACCACGGCGATCGTCGCCGTCGACCTGTTCGGGTTGCCGGCGCCGATCACGGAGCTGCAGGCGCTCGGAGTGCCGGTCCTGGAGGACGCCGCCCAGGCGGCCGGCGCCCGCGACCAGGGGCGGATGGCCGGGTCCTTCGGCGATGCCGCCACCTTCTCGTTCTACCCGTCCAAGAACCTCGGCGCCTTCGGGGACGGCGGCGCCGTGGTCACCGACGACGACGACGTGGCCGGCCTGGCGCGCGCGCTGCGCTTCCACGGTTCCCGGGACAAGCAGACCTTCGAGTACGTCGGCTACAACTCGCGGCTGGACGAGCTGCAGGCGGCGATCCTGCGGGTGCTGCTGCCCGAGCTGGACGGGTGGTCAGATGGACGCCGCGCTGGGGCGGCGGCCTACGTCGCCGCCGGTCTGGGCGAGCACGTATCGCTGCCGGTGGTGCCGGCGGGGATCGACCCGGCCTGGCATCTGTACGTGGTGACGCACCCGCGGGCCGATCCGGTGCTCGAGGCGCTCAACGCCGCCGGCGTCCAGGCGCGCGCGTATTACCGGCGCCCGCTGCACCGCCAGGCGGCGATGGCGCCATTCGTGACGGCGGCCGACTCCGCGCTGCCGGCCACCGACGAGCTCGCCGCCCGCAACATCGCGCTGCCGATCAGCCCGGTGCTCGGCGAGGCGCAGGCTCGGGAGGTCGTGGCGGCGGTCGCCGCGGCGGTCTGAGCGGGCCTGCGACGCGCCGTGCTGCCCGCGTAATCCCGTGCGCGTCTGGGTCGACCTGACGAACTCGCCGCACGTGCTCGTGCTGCGGCCGGTGATCGAGCGGTTGCGCGGCCAGGGTCATGAGGTCCAGGTGACCGCCCGCGACTTCGCCCAGACGCTGGCCCTGTGCGACCGGTTCGGGATCGAGCACACCGCCATCGGCCGCCACCGGGGTGCCGGCCTGGTGGCCAAGGCGCAGGGGCTGGCGGCTCGCTCGGCGCAGCTCACCCGCTGGGCGCGGGGGCGGCGCTTTGACCTCGCGCTCGGGCACGGGTCCAACGACGTCACCGTGGCCGCGGCGCTGCTGCGGATCCCGTGCTCGACCACGTTTGACTACGAATGGGCGACGGTCCAGCACACGATCAACTGCCGGCTGGCGCGGACGGTCGTCGTCCCGGAGGCGATCCCCCCCGAGCGCCTGTACGTGTACGGCGCCCGCCGCAAGCTCCAGCGCTACCCCGGCCTCAAGGAGGAGTACTACCTCGCTGACTTCGAGCCTGACCCGGCGGTCCTGGCCGAGTTGGGCCTGGACGCGGGCGAGCCGATCGCCGTCGTGCGCACGCCCCCCGCGGTCTCGCTGTATCACCGGTTCGAGAACGACCTGTTCGGCCAGGTGCTGCACACGCTGCGCGGGACCCAGACGGTCGTGCTGCCGCGCACGCCGGAGCAGCGGGCGCAGCTCGCCCGGGACGGTGGGTTCATCGTTCCCGAGTCGGCGATCGACGCCCAGTCCCTGATCGCCTACGCCGACCTCGTCGTCTCGGCCGGCGGCACCATGAACCGCGAGGCGGTCGCGCTCGACACGCCCGTGTTCACGGTCTTCGAAGGCCGGCTGGGTGCCGTCGACGAGGCACTGATCGCGGCCGGCCGGCTGCGCCGGCTCGAGGATCCCGCCGAGGTGCAGCTGGTCAAGCGCAACCCCGCCACCCGGTCGGCGCAGCGCATTCGCCGCGATCCCGGGCTGTTCACCGACCTGCTGACCACGCCGGTGAGACCGTGACCAACCGCCGCCCCGCCCGCCGCTGAGCCTCGGGCAATGCCCGGAGGGCGGCCGCGGCCGGGGCTGGTACCGTGCGTGGCGCCTCGTGTCTGACACCACGCTAGAGACGCCGGACACCCTCGACTCAGATGGCCACCGCTCCTCGCCGGAGGGTGAGTCGGCGCGCGCCCGCGAGCAGCCGTTCCTGCGCTGCCACGTGTGGTGGGTGGTGGCCCTGGCGGTCGTCGTGGTCGCCGAGCTGCTCCTGCGCTGGGGGGACACCCGGCCCGGCTACGACCCATACGGGTGGCTCATCTGGGGCTATCAGACGATTCACGGCGGGCTCGACCTCGGGGGCGCGCCGTCGTGGAAGCCGTTCAGCTACATCCCCAACGTCGTCTTCGCGCTGTCCGGCCACTACGCGCTGCATCTGTGGATGCTCACCTCGGTGACGGTCTCGCTCGCCGGGGGGGTGTTCGGCGGGCGGATCGCCTACCGGCTGACCGCACGCGAGGGCGGCGCGTGGTGGGCGGCGGCGATCGCCGCGGTCGTCGCCGGTGCCTGCGTGCTCGGCATCCAGGACGGCAGCCTCTCGCTGCCGGGGTCGATGAGCTACTTCCACTATGTGCTCAGCGCCCAGTCGGACTCGATGATCGTGACGTTCTGCCTCGCCGCGATCGACATGTTCCTGCTCCGGCGGCTGTCCTGGGCCTGGTGGATCGGGGTGTACGCCGGGCTCGGCCGCCCCGAGGTGTGGCCGTTCCTCGTCATCTACGGGGTGTGGATCCTGCGCAAGCAGCCGTCGATGCGCTGGATGATTCCCGCCGGCGCGATCATCACGGTGTTCTTCTGGTTCGGCGTCCCGGAGATCACCAACGGCAAGCCCAACATCGCCGGCCAGCTGGCGCTGAAGTCCCCGCGGGAGCTGCACAGCAACAAGATCGTCGGCACGCTCGATCGCTACCGGGAGCTCCTGTACCTGCCGATCGAGCTGGTGGCGCTCGTCGCGGTCGCCCTGGCGGCGCTCCGTCGCAACCGCGCCGTGATGATCATGGCGGGAATGGTGGTGCTGTGGGTGCTCACCGAGGTCGCCTTCGTGCTGCACGGATTCCCGGGGGTGCAGCGCTACCTGTTCGAGGCGGCCGGTCTCACCGCCGTGCTCGCCGGGGTCGGGTGCGGCTGGCTGTTGCTCGACGCCTCCCGCTGGCACCGAGCCCTGCCGCGCTGGGTGGGGATCCCCGTCGTTGTCCTGTTCGTCGCGGTGTGCCTGCCCCACGCCCGTTCGCTGCTCAGCCGCGAGCACAAGGACATCGTCGAGCAGCGCAACCGCACTGACCGGATCCTCCAGCTCGGCTCCTACATCAACGCGCTCGGCGGTCCGGCGCGCGTCGAGTCCTGCGGCGGCGCGCTGCTCAACGTCGAGTACGTGAGCGTTGCCGGCTGGTATCTGCACCGCAACACCGGCCAGGTCGCCTACCAGCCCCTGAAGGTGCTCAAGCGCAGCAACCCCATCGTCTACTTCATCCTGCTGCCGAACGG